>JAVROZ010000088.1:0-2581 GCA_032162485.1 Mycobacterium sp. | reverse complement strand
TACCGAAGCGCTGGGTCGCCCACACCGCGTCGAGGGCGTCGTGGTGCGAGGTCACGGACGCGGCATTGAGCTCGGCTATCCCACAGCCAATGTGGCGCCGCCGATGTACTCGGCCATCCCGGCCGACGGCGTGTATGCCGCGTGGTTCACCGTGCTCGGACATGGACCGGCCACCGGCACCGTTGTGCCCGGTGAGCGCTACCAGGCGGCTGTATCGGTCGGGACCAACCCGACCTTCTCCGGACGCACCCGCACCGTCGAGGCCTTTGTGCTCGATGCCACCGCCGACTTGTACGGCCAGCATGTGGCGTTGGACTTCGTCGCCCGCATTCGTGGTCAGAAGAGGTTCGACTCCGTGCCTGACCTGGTCAAAGAGATTGGCGCTGACACCGAGCGAACCCGCGGGCTGCTGTCTTCGGGCTGATTGGGTTAACCGGGCAAATTGGGGCTGTGCAGTCCTGCGCTGCTAGACTGCCCGACGATATCGGCGCGTGCTGCGGTTCGCGGTGGCCGTGCCCTGAAATCCTGATCGCGGACCTATTGATGGAGACATTTCGTGGCGCTGACTGCCGAGCAGAAAAAGGAAATTCTGAATTCTTACGGTCTGCATGAGACCGACACCGGATCGCCGGAGGCGCAGATCGCGATGCTGACCAAGCGCATCGCGGACCTCACCGAACACCTCAAGATCCACAAGCACGACCACCACTCGCGGCGCGGCTTGTTGCTGCTGGTGGGGCGTCGCAAGAGGCTGGTCAAGTACCTCACGCAGGTTGACGTGGCACGTTACCGTTCGCTGATCGAGCGGCTGGGTCTGCGCCGCTGACCCGTGGCGCAATGTGCGCCGCGATCGCCGGGACCGTTCTGGCCGGCGCTTTCGGCGCATTGACGGGGTGTTCGGCGGGTGCCAACAAACCCGACCTGACCGAATTCAAAGTGGGGGATTGTCTCAACCTCGCCGGCCCGCCCGATCGGCCGGAGGCCAGCAAGGCGCCGTGCGGTAGCCCGGCCTCCAACTTCAAGGTCGTCGGCTCGGTTGCCAATCGCGCGCAATGCCCCACCGATGTCGACTCCTACTATTCGATCAGCGGCTCCGACAACACCGTCTGCCTGGACATCGACTGGGTAATCGGCGGTTGCATGAGCGTGGACCCCCACCACACCGCCGACCCGTTTCGCGTCGACTGCAACGACACTTCGGTCCCGCATCGGCAACGGGCCACCCAGATCCTCCGAGACCTCGACCCGCCCGTCAGAGTCGACCAATGCGCCAGCGGATTGGGCTACACCTACGCGGCGCGGCGCTTCGCCGTGTGCGTCGAGGACGTCAGCAGCGGACCCCACACCTAGGGCTTGGGCGCTCGAGCCTGCTCAAAGCGCAAGTTGGCCCGTGTAGAGTGGGGTCGTTCTGGGCCCTAAGGCCCGAACAAATGGTGCGGTCACGCAGATCCGCGTGTGCCGTCCCAGCGAGTCACGACGAGAGCAGCCCGGCCTGTATCGGGCGGTCTTCGGTAGTGGCTGCCGGGCTCCCCTGGATCTGGGGCAGGTCGGCCGCTTCGATCGACGGCCGTAGCCGCATTCAGGTTTTAGTTCGTAGGGCAACTCTTTGGGAAGCTCGCAGGCCCGTTCGGGCCCGTGAGTTGTCCCGAAACCCTCTGGGTTTTGCGTGACACCGCGAAACAACTGATTTACCAGAGAGGCCGCACGGACGTTATGTCTGTAGCAGAAATTGACGAAGGCGTGTTCGAGACAACCGCCACCATTGACAACGGGAGCTTCGGCACCCGCACCATCCGTTTCGAGACCGGCCGATTGGCCCAGCAGGCTGCTGGCGCCGTGGTTGCCTACCTCGACGACGAAAACATGCTGCTGTCGGCGACGACCGCCAGCAAGCACCCCAAGGAACATTTCGACTTCTTCCCGCTGACGGTCGACGTCGAGGAGCGGATGTACGCAGCCGGCCGCATCCCCGGTTCGTTCTTCCGTCGCGAGGGCCGTCCCTCCACCGACGCGATCCTGACCTGCCGGCTGATCGACCGGCCGCTGCGCCCGTCGTTCGTCGACGGCCTGCGCAACGAGATTCAGGTCGTGGTGACGATCCTGAGCCTGGACCCCAACGACCTGTACGACGTGCTGGCGATCAACGCCGCATCGGCGTCCACTCAGCTTGCCGGATTGCCGTTCTCGGGCCCGGTCGGAGGCGTGCGGGTCGCACTCATCGAGGGCACCTGGGTCGCTTTCCCCACCGTCGAGCAGCTTGAGCGGGCGGTGTTCGACATGGTCGTGGCCGGCCGCATCGTCGGTGACACCGACGACACGAAAGATGTCGCGATCATGATGGTCGAGGCCGAGGCCACCGATAACGTCATCGAGCTCATCGAAGGCGGTGCGCCGGCGCCGACGGAAACCGTGGTCGCCGAGGGCCTGGAGGCGGCTAAGCCGTTCATCGCCGCGTTGTGCACCGCGCAGCAGGAGCTGGCCGACGCGGCAGCGAAGCCGACCGCCGACTACCCGGTCTTCCCTCCCTACCAGGAAGACGTGTACTACTCGGTGGCCTCTATCGCCACCGACGAGCTGGCCG
>JAVROZ010000087.1:0-3871 GCA_032162485.1 Mycobacterium sp. | reverse complement strand
ATTCGGGCGACTACTGGAGTCGGCTCGGTGCCGGCGCCGCCGCCATCATCCTCTACTCAATCCTCGGACTCGTCCTGATGCTGATCGGGTTTTACGCCATCGACCTGACCACACCGGGGCCGCTACGCAAGATGGTCACGGCGGGCAAGCCCAACGCCATCATCGTGGCGTCGGCGGGGATGGTCAGCATGGCCTTCATTGTGGTGCTGGCGATCTATTCGTCGACGGACAAGCTGGGTGAAGGGCTGTTGGCGTCGGCAGTGTTCGGGTTGGTCGGCATTGCCGCACAAGTGGTGATGATGCGGATCGCTGCCGTGGTGATCGGTGTCGACATACACGCGTTGTTCGATTCCGACGAGTACAGCTACGACTCGCTCATCGTGGCCGCAGCGCAGTTCGCGCTGGGCATTGTGGTAGCGGTCGCGATTCTCTGACGCGGCGCCCGCTACGCCGCGGGGGCTATTGCCGCGGCGAGTTGCTGGGGAACGTAGTTGACCAGCAAAGGCACCAACCCCATAAATGGGGTGCCAAAGATTGTCGCCTCAAAGGGAATGCCCGGAAGAGTAACAGGCGGGGGCGGGACGTAACCATTTAGGCCGACGGTCGCCGTCAGGAAATGTGGCGGAACAAGAAGGCCGTCGAATGGCAAATGTACAGTGACCGACACATCCTTGGGTGTCGGGATGGTGACTGGAGGAAATGGAGGAATATTAATCACTATGTCCGCGAGTCCCGTTGGCACCAAAGCGGTGTTATCCACGAATACCTGGCCATTGAGGAATCCATTCAGCACGGAGGCCGGGGCGTCAAACAGCGTTCCTACCGCCGAGACGAAGTTTCCGGTGGCCAGGGCCTGATCGAACGAGGTCAGGCTAGCTCCAAACGCATTCAGCGCCGCGACCGGCGGGCCGGCCAACGCATAACCTAACACCAGCGGCAACCCAAAGTAGGCGCTCACGAAGCCGGTTTGTGGGGCAAACACTGGCGCTACAACGTCCGCCTCAATGCTGGCCACCGTCAGCGTGTTCAGTACGTTGGTGAAGTTCTGCGCCATCTGTCTGGGGATCGACGGCGGGATGAGATTGGTCAGAAATTGCGCCTCTTGAGCGGGGATCTTGAGGATAGTGAGGAAATCATTAAGCGGACCAATCAAGGTGGGGCGCGCCGTACCATAAAAAGTGAGATTAAGGTCGGGGAGAATATCGCCCGTGGAGCTGAGGGTCACATCACTAAGGTCGAAGCCGGTGACAAGGAGCCGCCGGAAGGCGTCGCCCAGCTCGGAGACGGCGGCGTTGTAGTTTCCAGTGAGTAGTGTCTGGAAGGCTGCCCCAGCGCTTGAGGCAAATGCTGGCAGGCCAGTCAGGACGCCGGTGATTCCGTCTGCCAGCGAAATCGCAAATGTCTGCGCGAAACCGAGCTGGGTGGCGATGAACTGCTGCGCGAAGGCCGCGGCATTGAAGGACAAGATCTGCTGGACGGCAGCCGCTATCGCGGACGGCAGATTCGGCAGGTTGGCCGGGATATTCGCGATAGAACTCGCGATCAGCTGGGCGTAACCCAGCTGGTTGGCAACGAACTGTCGCAGGAACGGGAACGGGTCAGCGGCCCAGGCGCTGCCGAGCAGTTGGAGGTTAGTGGCCGTATTGGTGAGTAGTTGCACGTATGCGCCGCCCGGTACGGCAGCGGCGGCGACCGGTGCGCCGGCGATGGCCGCCGACACGGCTTGTGCACCCTGTCCCAGCAGCGACTGGGCCGGCGCATTCACCAAAGTCTGCGCGGCGTTGGCGATATCGGTGCCGAGATACGCTGCGGCGCTACCGTTCAGCAGTCGCACGAACTCGGCATGAAATGCCGCGCCCTGGTTGCTGACGGCCTGAAACTCCTGGCCGTAGCTGGCGAACAGCTGCGAAATTGCTGCCGACACCTCATCAGCGGCCGCGGCGGCCAGGCCGGTGGTGGGGCCGGTGGCCGCCGCCGTCGCCTCCTGCAGTGTCGAGCCGATCCCTGCTAAGTTCTCGACCGCAGTCGTTACCGACTCCGGTGCTACGACCACGAATGACACGGCCATTCCTCCCCGATTGACTCTCCCCCATGCTGCGACCCGTAAATCGAGGGTAATGTCACCCGACCCAGCACCGCCAGAGATTCGGTAATTGCGCGAAATCAGCGGCAATCGAGTCGCAACGGGACAGAAATCGGTGCACTCAGGACTGTCCGCCACCGCCTTGGCCGATCTGGCCAGCCCGACCTGCACCACAGATCGGCTGCGGAGGGCGCCATATATCGGGGACTGCTCGACGACCTGCCGGTTAGCGCTCTTCCAAATGACCTGATGTCGTAGAAGTCGCGCCACGGCTGATTCGGCCGCTTTCGATTTCGAGCAGTACTTCGGTATACATCTTTAGACGTATTGTGCCGTCGTCAGGTTCCCTCTCGGCCGCGAAATCTTCTGTCCCGCTGACATTTACGTCTTCTGCGCACGCACGGAACCTGTCGGTGGCCCGTCGTAGTATTCGAACATGGGTTCAAGCACGCGCGAGCAGGTCGTCGCGGCCTACGATGCGCTGCGCGAGGCCGTCTCCGGGGTGCAGGGCCTGACCCTAGATGGGCTGACCAGCCGGGAATGGATGGCGCTGGCCGAGCGCCAGGAAGTCGAGACGCGGCGGCTGCAGGCCGCGCGGCATCGGTTGCTCAACCTGCTCGCCGCCCACGCCACCCCAGAAGAGTTGGGCGACACCCTGGACATGGCCGTGGCCAACCGGCTACGGATCTCCCCCACCTTGGCCCGCCGCTGGATCGACGACGCCGCCGAACTGGGCCCGCGCCGCGCGCTGACCGGGGAACCGTTAGCCCCCACCTTGGGTGCATCGGCCAAAGCCCAGCGCGACGGGCACATCGGAGAGGAACATCTGCGGGTCATCCGCAGCTTCTGGGCCAAGATACCCGCCTGGGTGGACCTGCCGACCCGGGAGTACGCCGAAGCCGACCTGGCCAGAAAAGCCCGCCGGCATCGCCCCGACGAGCTGATCAACCTGGCCAAAAAGGTGATGGACTGCCTCAACCCCGACGGCAACTTCACCGACGAAGACCGCGCCCGCCGGCGCGGCATCACCCTGGGCCCCCAAGGCCAGGACGGCATGTCGCGCATCAGCGGCCACCTCACCCCCGAATGCCGCGCCACCCTGGAAGCGGTGCAAGCCAAGCTGGCCGCCCCCGGCATGTGTAATCCCGACGACCAGAGCCCCTGCGTGGACGGGGCACCCGGTGAACAGGCGGTGCGCCGCGACACCCGCGGGTCAGCCCAACGCAACCACGACGCGCTCAACGCCGGGTTGCGGGCGCTGCTGGCCAGCGGCGAGTTGGGCCAGCACAACGGGCTGCCCACCTCCATCATCGTGACGACCACCCTGCGTGACCTCGAGGCCGCCGCGGGCCACGGCCTCACCGGCGGCGGCACGATGGTGCCGATGAGCGATGTGATCCGCCTGGCCCGCCACGCCCACCACTACCTGGCGATTTTCGACAAGGGCAACGCGGTCGGCCTCTACCACACCAAGCGGCTGGCCTCACCGGGCCAGCGGATCGTATTGCACGCCAAAGACCGTGGCTGCACCAAGCCGGGCTGCACAGTGGGCGGCTACTACTGCGAAGTGCACCACGTCACCCCCTACACCCAATGCCGCACCACCGACATCAACGACCTCACCTTCGCCTGCGGACCCGACCACCGACTCCTCGACAAAGGCTGGACCACCCGCAAAAACACCCACCACGACACCGAATGGACACCACCAGCCCACCACGACTACGGCCAACCCCGAACCAACACCTTCCATCATCCCGAGAAGCTGCTGCAAACAGGCGACGACGA
>JAVROZ010000086.1:0-4277 GCA_032162485.1 Mycobacterium sp. | reverse complement strand
CGGCGTTGGAACGCCGCAATTCGATTGCCTGCTCGTCCAATAGCTCTTGAGCCGCACGAGATACCTCGAGCTCAGCGACGATCCGCTGACGCATGTTCTCCACATCCACGGCCATACCCCGGATGTCGGCGGGCCGCCCCGGCGGCGTGATGGTTTCGGTGAAGTGGCCGTCGGTGATCGACCGGCACGCCGCGGCCAGCCCGGCCAGCGGCCGGGTGATCGCACGCTGCACCAGGAGCCCGAGGAGTGCCGCCGTCACAATAAACACCAACACCATGGCGCCCAGCACCGTGTCACGCCAATTATTCGTGCGCTCGAGTTCGACAGCACCTTGATTACGGGTCGCGGTCAGGTGCGAGTTCTGCGTGTCGAAAAGCGCACGCATGTGGTCGAATTCCGCTTTGCCGAGTGCGGCCGTGGCACCGGGCACGACCGTGGGAATGTTCGGGATCACGCTCGCGATGAGTGGCTCGGCATAGTCTTTTCGCCAGTTGGCAGCGGCGGCCTCGGTGGCATCCAGGTCGGCGATCAAATCGGCGTGCCCAGCTAGCCGCTTGCGAATGTCTTGAGAAGCCGCCTGTTCGGCGCGTATCCCGTCGTAATAAGGACTGAGAAACTCTTGGTTGGCCGAGATCAAATAGCCCCGCAAGCCCGTTTCCTGATCGCGCAATGCCGACTGCAACTGCGCCGCCGATACGCGCGAAGGTGCAATGTCATCTCGAAGCGACCGCGACACCTCGTCGGTACGATCCAATAACACTCCACCGACCACGGCACCGATCAGCACCAGCAGTCCCATCGTGGTCAGTACACAGACCAGCCATCCCCGCACGGTGAGCCGCGGCTTTGGCAGCGTGCCTGAAGCGTCGTCCCTCACGTGCTCACCTAGTGGTCCGCTCCACCCGTACCACGGCGATGTCGTCGGTAAGCCCGCCTTGGCCCCGAGCAAGGTCCTCTGCCCCGTCAATGAGGGCGTCGACGAATTCCGGCCCACGCAGGGCCGCATGCCCACGTGCCAACCCGAGCAGGCCGTCTTCGCCGAGGCGCCGCAGACCTTGCCCCGAATACCCCTCGAAAAGTCCGTCGGTGAGCAGTAGCAGTCCGCTATCGGCAGGCATTTCCAGCTTGGACTGCGGCCAGTCTTTGCCCTGCAGGCCCAACGCTGGACCGTAGGGGGGCTCGACCCAATCCACCGTGCCGGCGCAGTGCAGCAACATCCCGGGATGACCCGCGCGAACAACACTGATCGGATTACCGTTGGGCGGACCGGGCGGAATGGCCAGGCTGAGCACCGTGGCGAAGACACCGTTTTCGGCACGTTCGGCGTGCAGTACCTGCTCCAAATTCGACATCTGATCGGCGCCGTGAATACCGGCGAACGTCAATGTCCGCCACGCGATCCGCAACGCCGCACCCAGGGCCGCCTCATCCGGCCCGTGCCCGGCAACGTCGCCGATCAACACATGGGTAACCCGGTCCGGTGTTTGCACGACGTCGTAGAAGTCGCCGCACAGCAGAGCGTTCTCGCGACTCGGGCGGTACCGGGTGACGATGTCGACCCCCGGGTTTTCCAGCAGCAGCGGGGAGGGCAACAATCCGCGTTCGAGCAGCGCGTTCTCCCTGGCCCGAACTTGACTGGCATGCAGGTCGGCGGAAATCAGTTCGGCACGTTTGCGTTCGATCGCGTAGAGCAGCGCGCGCCGCAGCATTTCCGGCTCGACCCGCCCTTTGACCAAGTAGTCCTGTGCACCGGCGGCAACCGCGGAAGCTCCGAAGTACTCATCGTTGAATCCGGTCAGCACGACGATCGGGACCGTGGCATCGCTCTTGAGGATGCGATCCAGCGCGTCGATCCCGTTAGCATCGGGCAGGTTCAGGTCCAACAGCACGCAATCGGGACGGGCGGAGGCCAACTCGCGCTCCGCATGTGCCATCGACTGCGCCCAGATCACCTCGATGTCGGCGACCGCGTCCGCGATCAGGTCTTCCACCAGCACCGCGTCACCTCGGTCGTCCTCGACCAAGAGCAGCGACAACGACTGCCAACTCGAGGGGGAAACTGGACCAGTCACCGATGCCGAGTCCTCTTCACCCGCGGGTTCAGACCTGCGTCCTTCACCTCACACCCTCCTGGGCAGTGGGAAAACATTGTGACTGAACGACGACGCGCTGACCGTCCTGGGCCGGTGCGCCGATACAGGCCCCACGCGTCGTTGTCCAATTCGACTGGTTTCTCAATCGCGTGGACTTGGTCGTCTGCTGGATCTTATGCGGTGAGGCTGGGCTTTTCTGCCCAGTTAGGGAAAGTCAGCGTAGCAATGCCCGCGACATCACGACCCGCTGAATCTGGTTGGTGCCTTCGTAGATCTGCGTGATCTTGGCGTCGCGCATCATCCGCTCGACCGGGAAGTCCACGGTGTAGCCCGCACCGCCGAACAGCTGCACGGCGTCTACGGTGACCTCCATGGCCACATCGGAGGCCAGACACTTCGAAGCGGCGGAAATGAATCCCAGATTCCCTTCGCCGCGTTCGGCACGTGCCGCCGCGGAATAGACCATCAGTCGCGCCGACTCCACCTTCATCGCCATGTCGGCGATCATGAACTGCACAGCCTGAAACGAACTGATGGCCTGAGCGAACTGTTTGCGGTCCTTGGTGTAGGCGATGGCCGCATCCAGAGCACCTTGGGCGATGCCGACGGCCTGCGCGCCGATGGTCGGCCGGGTGTGATCCAGGGTCGCCAGCGCCGTCTTGAATCCAGTCCCCGGCTCCCCGATTATCCGGTCGCCGGGGATACGACAGTCCTCGAAGTACAACTCGGTGGTGGGCGAGCCCTTGATGCCCAGCTTGCGTTCCTTGGGGCCCACGACGAAGCCCTCGTCGTCCTTGTGCACCATGAACGCCGAGATGCCGTTGGCGCCTTGTTCGGGGTCGGTTACCGCCATCACCGTGTACCAGGACGACTTGCCGCCGTTGGTGATCCAGGCTTTGGCACCGTTGAGCACCCAGTCGTCGCCATCGGCCTTAGCCCGGGTCCGCATCGACGCGGCGTCCGAACCGGCTTCGCGCTCACTGAGGGCATAGGAGGCCATCGCGGTGCCGTCGGCGATCGAGGGCAGCACCTGCTTCTTCAGTTCGTCGGAGCCGCGCAGGATCAGGCCCATGGTGCCCAGCTTGTTGACCGCGGGGATCAGCGAGGCGGAGGCATCGACCCTGGCTACCTCCTCGATGACGATGCATGCCGCCACCGAGTCCGCGCCCTGGCCGCCGAACTCTTCGGGCACGTGCACGGCATTGAAACCCGAGGCGTTGAGCGCATCGAGCGCCTCCTGCGGGAACCGGGAGTTCTCGTCGACGTCGGCGGCGTGCGGAGCGATCTCCTTTTCCGACAGCGCCCTGATCGCCGCCCGCAACTCCTGGTGCTCCTCGGGCAGTTGGAACAAATCGAACGACGGATTTCCGGCCCATCCACTCATCTTCCGAGCCTCCTAGACTCTTGCTACTGGTCGGTAACTTTACCCTGCAGCTGCTGTAACGCCGCATCCTTGGCGGCTACGGTCTCGGCCAGCTGATCCTGGAACGCGATGATGCGAGCCCGCAATTCCGGATCCGATGAGCCCAACATGCGCACGGCCAGCAGACCCGCGTTGCGGGCGCCGCCGATCGACACCGTGGCCACCGGTACCCCGGCCGGCATCTGCACTATCGACAGCAGCGAATCGAGGCCGTCGAGCCGGGCCAAGGGTACCGGCACCCCGATCACCGGCAGCGGCGTCGCGGCGGCGACCATTCCAGGCAGATGGGCGGCCCCACCCGCGCCGGCAATGATCACCTCGATGCCCCGGCCGGCGGCCGCACGGGCGTAGTCGAACATCACCGCCGGGGTGCGGTGCGCCGAGACCACCCGCACTTCGGACGGGATGTCGAATTCGGCCAGCGCGGCCGCGGCGTCCTGCATCACCGACCAGTCGCTGTCGCTGCCCATGATCACCCCGACGCGCGCCTCAGCCATATGCGCCGCTCCTCATCGCTTGGAACTGCATCGTCGCCGGCGCGCCGTCAGTCATGCGGGTCCCATCCGTCGGTCCAGTGCCCGTGTGACAACCAGTGCGCCGCCAGCTCAGCGCGTTCCCGCAACGCCGGCAGGTGGGCCGTGTCCGCGCCGAGGAAGTTGACGTGGCCCACCTTGCGACCCGGCCGTTCGGCCTTGCCGTAGAGGTGGACACGGGCGTCGGGCATCCGCGCGAACAGGTGGTGCATCCGCTCGTCCACGGAC
>JAVROZ010000085.1:0-3101 GCA_032162485.1 Mycobacterium sp. | reverse complement strand
TGACGGGCTACTACTTCAACGCCGGCTACAAGCAAGAATTCGCCCTCATTGCCCTTGTCCTGTTCTTGTTCGTCCGCCCACGCGGGATATTCGGCCCCGTCAGAGAAGCTGTGTGAGGACAAGTCATGCTGAGTTTCACTCTCACGGTATTGACCTTCGTAGGATTCCAGATGATTCTCGCCTCGGGCATGAATGTGCTCTGGGGTCTGACCGGCCTGCTCAATCTCGCCTATATCGTCTACTACGCGTTTGCGGCATACATCACCGCTGTGTTGATGCTCCCCAAGGCCCAACCACCGATCACGTCCTATGTGTTCGGATTGTCGTTTCCATTCTGGCTGGCTGCCTTGTGCGGGCTCGCCGCGGCAGGGCTCCTCGCGGCGGTCGTCGGAAGTGTCTTCCTGGGCTCCCGCCTGCAGCCGATGTACTTTCCGATCGTCACCCTGGTGGCGGCGTCCGCAGCCATGCAATACGTGTCGCAGAACCAAGGCCTGTTCAACGGTTTCTCCGGGGTGATCTCCGTCCCGAGCCCGTTTCCGGATGCGCTGGGCGTCACCGCGACGGCGGCTTGGTTCGTTGTCCTGATCTTCGCGATCGTGGCGGTCGTCGCTAGCTTTTGTGGGGTCCTGCGACGATCTGGCCTGGGTCGGCGCATGCGTGCCGTTCGAGACGACGAGGTCGCAGCGAGCGCCTACGGCATCAACGTGTTCACCACGAAGCTCAAAGCGCACATCATCGGCGGTGTCATCTCCGGCGCGGCCGGCATCCTGACGGTCGCGTACGCCGGCGCGTTCAGCCCTTCCGGATGGGCTATCGGCGAAACACTCGTAGCGCTGTCTTGCGTGTTCGTCGGCGGCACCGGCAACCAGCTCGGCGCCATGATCGGAGCCGCGATCGTCGTCGTCATCTTCAGTGAGGGCACCCAGCTGGCGTTGCCCTATCTGCCAGGCATCTCTGCCGACTCGAACGTGCTCGCGATCGGTCAGCCGGTCGCTCTGAACGCGCTGGTCATCGTGATCCTGCTGATGCGGCCCCGCGGTCTCGTCCCAGAACCACTTCAGAAGATCTTCCCGTCCGACCTGGGCCGGGCCCAGCGTTCGATCCGACGCGGCGCGCCCCAGGCGCCCGAAGCATCGTTGACAAAGTGAGGCTCATGTGACACTCCCACAGGCAGTTGAGAACGCAGCGAACACCGCAGAGGTGCTCCTGTCGGCACAGGATCTGGAGAAGTCCTTCGGCGCGGTTCACGCCGTGCGCGGCTGCAGCTTCGAGCTCCATGCCGGCGGGATCCGCGGGCTGATCGGGCCGAACGGTAGCGGCAAAAGCACCCTGGTGAATCTGCTGTCCGGACTGCAGATGCCAACTGGTGGCGCAATCAAGCTAGGTGACCAGACCATCACCAAATGGTCGCCCGACCGTCGCGCGAATAGCGGCCTTGTACGGACGTTTCAGAGTGCCCGACTCTGGGGGCAGATGTCGGTAGCCGAGAACCTGATGGTCGCGGCCCCGGCACGCGGTCGCGACTCGTTGTTGAAGACGTTCTTCATGCGCGGCAGGCTCGAAGAGGCCGAGGCCGCCGACCGGGAACGAGCCAGTGAATTGCTGACCCGGTTCAACCTCTGGCGGCTGCGAGGCCAGCGGGCGCATGAGCTGAGCGGCGGGCAGGCCCGATTGCTCGAGTTCGGCCGGATCATGATGAGCGGCGCCCGGATAGCCCTGCTCGACGAGCCGTTGGCCGGCGTCAACCCCGTCATGGCGGATCAGGTCGTGGACGGTATCGAGACCCTGTCGGCGAGCGGGGTGACCGTTCTGCTGATCGAGCACGACCTACCCACGATCCGCCGGCTGTGCAGCTCGGTGATGGGGATGTCGCTCGGGAAGATCGTCATGGAGGGCACGATCGACGAGTTGGCCCGCACTGAGGTCTTCGCCGAGGCCTACCTGGGCGCGTCGACACGTACCGGCGGCACGAATGTCTGACCTCGAGCTCGCCGTAGAGCAACTCTCTGTCGGCTACGGGCGGTCGCTCATCGTCAAGTCCGTCTCACTCCGGGTCGGCGCGGGCGAGCTGGTCGTCATAGTCGGGCCTAACGGCAGCGGCAAATCGACGCTGATGAAGGGAATCTCCGGCGTGCTGCCGGCAACCTCGGGCCGGATTGTCATCCGCGGTGCCGGACCAGATGTCGAAGTCACCAGCCTCCCGCCCGAGCAGGCGATTCGGGCCGGCGTCGGCTATGTGCCGCAGCACAGCAACGTCTTTCCGTCGCTGAGTATCGAAGAGAACCTGCAGCTCGGCTGCTACATCGCCCCCAAACGCGCCAAGGCACGCATCATCGAGATCTACCAACTGTTCCCCGACCTCGCCGATGCTCGCAGGCGCGCCGCCCGCACACTAAGTGGTGGCCAGCGCGGAATGCTCGCCCTCGGACGAGCACTCATGGCCTCGCCCGCCGTGGTGCTGGTCGACGAACCGACAGCGGGACTCTCGCCGCGATATCGGGATGTCGTGTGGCAGCAGCTGATTCACCTGCGCGATGCCGGGGTGGCCCTGCTGGTCGTCGAACAGAACACCCGAGCGGCGCTGGAGATCGGGGATCGCGGCTATGTCCTCGTGAACGGGGAGGTGAGTCGCGATGCAGATTGTGCTGATCTGCTCGCGGACGACGAGTTGATCAAGCTCTACATCGGAGCGTAAACGCGCCGAATTCGCGAACAGAACGTCATTGCTGGAGCGCCTGCGTCCGGCCCGACTATCAGTGGGGAAATGATTGGTATGCACGGTTTCACGCGTTCACGCTTCGTACCCGCACTCGTTCTTGTGGTTCTGGCCACCGGAATGACCAGTTGCAGTGCGGGATCCGGGTCCGTATCCGGGTCCAAGGGCGACATCCAGATCGGCGGCCTCGGCGAGCTCACCGGGCCGAAGGCCGGCTTCGGTAGCGGCGTCATGCAGGGCATGCAGGCGGCCATGGGCGTCGTGAACAACGCCGGTGGCGTGATGGGCCGCAAGCTCAACATCGTGGTCGGTACCGACAACTCCGACCCGGTTGATGCGATACCTGTTGCGCAGAAGCAGATCCAGCTCAACAACGTCGTCTCCG
>JAVROZ010000084.1:0-3918 GCA_032162485.1 Mycobacterium sp. | reverse complement strand
AGCCAGCCTTTAACCAGAGCGGGGCCCAGATCGGAACTGCCCGCGTCAAGCGCGGTATGGCCGAAATGCTCAAGGGCGGCGTCATCATGGACGTTGTCACCCCCGAACAGGCCCGACTCGCCGAAGGCGCCGGTGCCGTCGCGGTGATGGCGCTGGAACGGGTGCCCGCCGATATCCGAGCCCAGGGTGGGGTGTCGCGGATGAGCGACCCCGACATGATCGAGGGCATCATCGACGCGGTCACCATCCCGGTGATGGCCAAAGCCCGGATAGGACATTTCGTCGAGGCCCAGGTCCTGCAGAGCCTTGGGGTCGACTACGTCGACGAGTCCGAGGTGCTGACGCCGGCCGACTACACCCACCACATCGACAAGTGGAAATTCACCGTGCCGTTCGTGTGCGGGGCCACCAATCTCGGGGAGGCGCTGCGGCGCATCACCGAGGGTGCGGCCATGATTCGGTCCAAGGGCGAGGCCGGCACCGGTGACGTCTCCAACGCGACCACGCACATGCGGGCCATCGGAGGTGAAATCCGTCGGCTCTCCTCCTTGTCCGAAGACGAATTGTTCGTTGCGGCAAAGGAATTGCAGGCACCCTACGACCTCGTGGTGGAAGTGGCCCGCGCGGGTAAGTTGCCGGTGACACTGTTCACCGCCGGCGGCATCGCCACCCCCGCCGACGCCGCGATGATGATGCAACTCGGGGCCGAGGGTGTGTTCGTCGGCTCGGGCATCTTCAAGTCTGGCGACCCCGCGCAGCGCGCCGCGGCGATCGTCAAAGCCACCACGTTCTACGACGACCCCGACGTGCTGGCCAAGGTGTCGCGTGGGTTGGGCGAGGCGATGGTCGGCATCAACGTGGAGGAGATCGCAGAGCCGCATCGCCTGGCTCAACGCGGCTGGTAAGAACAAGCCGTGGCGATCGAAAAGATCCTCGATCTCGAGCAACTCGAGGTCAACATCTACCGGGGTAGCGTCTTCAGTCCCAACTCCGGCTTCTTGCAGCGCACCTTCGGCGGTCATGTGGCCGGGCAGTCGTTGGTCTCGGCGGTCCGCACGGTAGACCCGTGCTACCAGGTCCATTCGCTGCACGGTTATTTCCTGCGGCCCGGGGACGCCAAGGAACGCACGGTGTTCATCGTCGAGCGCACTCGCGACGGCGGATCGTTTGCCACCAGGCGGGTCAACGCCATCCAGCACGGAGAGATCATCTTCAGCATGGGGGCGTCGTTCCAGACCGACCAGGAGGGCATCAATCATCAGGACGCCATGCCCGCGGCGCCGCCCCCCGACGGACTACCAGGCCTGAGCTCGGTGAAGGTGTTCGACGATGCCGGATTCAAGCAGTTCGAGGAGTGGGACGTCTGCATCGTGCCGCGCGACAAATTGCAGTTGTCGCCGGGCAAGGCATCCCAGCAGCAGGTCTGGTTTCGCCACCGGGACCCGCTGCCCGACGACCCGGTGCTGCACATCTGCGCCCTGGCGTACATGAGCGACCTGACGTTGCTGGGTTCGGCGCAGGTCACGCATATGGAAGAGCGGCCGCACCTGCAGGTGTCGTCGTTGGACCACGCGATGTGGTTCATGCGGGCCTTCCGGGCCGACGAATGGCTGCTCTACGACCAGTCCTCGCCTTCAGCGAGCGGTGGCCGCTCGCTATGCCAGGGCAAGATCTTCAACCAGAGCGGCGAGATGGTGGCCGCGGTGATGCAGGAGGGGCTGACCCGCTTCAAGCGCGGATACCAGCCGGCTCCCGAGTGAGTGGGCCACTCATCGGCGTGCTTGCTTTGCAGGGCGACACCCGCGAGCACCTTGCCGCACTGCGCGAAGCCGGTGCGCAGGCGATAACAGTGCGCCGGCGTGCCGAACTGGATGCGGTGGACGGGCTGGTGATACCCGGCGGGGAATCCACCGCGATGAGTCACCTGCTGCTCGACTTCGACCTGCTCGAGCCGCTGCGGGCGCGGCTGGCTGGCGGTCTTCCCGCGTACGGGGCGTGTGCCGGCATGATTTTGCTGGCCAGTGAGATCCTGGACGCCGGCGCCGACGGGCGTGCGGCGCTGCCGCTGCGCGGGATCGATATGACAGTGCGGCGCAATGCTTTTGGTCGGCAGGTCGATTCATTCGAAGGCGACATTCCGTTCGACGGGCTGGACGCGCCGGTGCGTGCGGTGTTCATCCGGGCGCCATGGGTGGAACGGGTGGGCGAGGACGTCAAGGTGCTGGCCCAGGCGGCGGGACACATCGTCGCGGTGCGACAGGGCAGCGTGATGGCGACGTCGTTTCACCCGGAGATGACGGGGGATCGCCGGGTGCACCGGTTGTTCGTCGATCTGGTCCGGGGCAGCTAGCCCGGCATCAGCAGGCACGTAGACTCGTCTGGCTATAACTACCGTGATTCTTCAGATAGGACGGCAATGAGCGGCCATTCCAAGTGGGCCACCACCAAGCACCAGAAGGCCGTAAAGGACGCGCGCCGCGGCAAGGAGTTCGCCCGGCTGATCAAGAACATCGAGGTCGCCGCCCGTACCGGCGGTGGTGACCCGGCCGGTAATCCGACGCTCTATGACGCCATCCAAAAAGCGAAGAAGACCTCGGTGCCCAACGACAACATCGAGCGAGCCCGAAAGCGCGGTGCTGGCGAGGAAGCCGGCGGTGCCGACTGGCAGACCATCACCTACGAGGGCTATGGGCCCAACGGTGTGGCGGTGCTCGTTGAGTGCCTGACCGACAACCGCAATCGCGCGGCCAGCGAGGTACGGATCGCGATGACGCGCAATGGCGGCACGATGGCCGACCCCGGCTCGGTGTCCTACCTGTTTACGCGCAAGGGCATGGTCACCCTGGAAAAGAACGGCCTGACCGAGGACGACGTGCTGATCGCAGTCCTCGACGCCGGCGCCGAGGACGTCAACGATCTCGGCGATAGCTTCGAAGTGATCTCCGAGCCGACCGATCTGATCGCGGTGCGCACCGCGCTGCAGGACGCGGGCATCGACTACGAGTCGGCTGAGGCCAGCTTCCAGCCCTCGGTCAGTGTCCCGGTCGACGTTGACGGCGCCCGTAAGGTATTCAAGCTCGTCGACGCACTGGAAGACAGCGACGACGTGCAGAACGTCTGGACAAACGTTGACCTGTCCGATGAGGTGCTGGCCGAGCTCGACGAGGAATGAGTGCCCGCCGTCGAGATCGTCGAAGCGCCGAGAAACGTTGTTTTCCGAGCGAATCGATCGGTGACGCGGCCTGAGCCAATCTCGTTCACAGGGTGCCGACGAACCCGCCGTCGATACGGCAGTCGGTTCCGCTGATGTTGCCGGCGCGGTCGCTGGCGAGAAAGACGATGAGGTCGGCGACCTGTCGCGGCGTGGTGAATTTGCCGGTTGGCGTACTGCTGATGAGCGAAGCCTTGAGCTCGTCAGCCGTCTCCCCGTTGGCCGCGGCCAACCCGTCTGCGAGGCCCCCCTCATTCGTCCATATCGCGGTCGACACCGGTCCGGGACTGATCGAGTTGACTCGAATATTCATTGGCGCCAACTCTTTTGACAATGCTTTCGCAAGATTGGTGATAGCCGCCTTCGCGGCGCAATAGTCGTAGTTCGCGGCACCGGGGTAGTAGGCGTTGATCGAACCGACGATGACGACGGAACCGCCGCCACGCCGCTCGATCTCCGGCAGGGCCGCACGGGTGGGCCGCACAATGCCCATCACGTTCAGATCCCAGGACGCCCGCCAATCCTCGTCGGTGATGCTCGCGAACCCGTCCGGGCGGACCGTCGCAGCGCCGATATTGTTGACTAGAACATCAATCCCGCCACGAATGGCCGCGGCGGCGACCAATTCTTCCGCGGCACCGGACCGGGACAGGTCTACCGACACAAACGACACGTGTCCGGCCGCCTCCAGCGCTGCCAGTTCCTCG
>JAVROZ010000083.1:0-12427 GCA_032162485.1 Mycobacterium sp. | reverse complement strand
CCTCCAGCTGCAGGAACGCCTCGCGTACCGGGGTGCGCGACATGCCCAACGCGGTGGCGACCTCCCCTTCGCTGATCAGCTCGCCCCCCGGAAAAGCACCGGTCAGCACCTGGGATTTGACGTAATCCAGCGCACGGTCCTTCGCTGCGCTCGTCACCTTCATCATTCTCCCTTGCGGCTAAGTCGTATCTCAATTGTATCTATCTTGTATCTAAGCTACCACCAACGGCACGTGGGCCTACTGTTAGATACGACTCAGGCGCAAGGGAGAGCGATCATGGCGAGCCCCGTTATGGGCGCAGCGAAGGAGCGGGCGCTGAATTACGTCAAATCGCAGGTGCTGACCGGCGCCTTTCCGGGCGGCGAGCTGATCAGCGAAGGGGAGGTCGCCACCGCGTTGGGCATGTCGCGCACCCCGGTACGCGAGGCGTTCCTGCAGCTGGAGGTGGCCGGTCTCTTACGGCTCTATCCCAAGCGCGGCGCGCTTGTAGTGCCGGTTTCCCCCGACGAGGTGCGGGCGGTACTGGAAGCCAGGCTGCTGATGGAAGACTTCGCCGCCGGTGCCGTGATCCAGCGCGGCCCCGACGCGTGTACGGCGGTCTTCGAACAACTTTCGGCGCAACTGCAGCGTCAGCGCGAGGCCGCCGCAGCAGCGCAACTGCCCGACTTCCTCGACTCCGATCGAGCCTTTCACCAGATCACTCTCGACGCCGCGGGCAATACCATCCTCGCGGGGTTCTACTCGACGCTCCGCGATCGTCAGATGCGGATGATCGGCGAATCAGCGCGTGATGCGCAGCGCCTGGTCACCATCATCAACGAGCACCAACGCATCGCCGAAGCTCTGCGCGACGGCGATCTCCCAGCGGCTCGCCAGGCGGTGCGCACCCATCTGGCCAGCACCACGCGCGCCCTGGGTTTAGCCGCCGGCCCGGCTCTTGACCGTCCGTAGGATCGGCCGGATGGGGACATCTCGCGAACCGCAGCGCGTTATCGTCGTCGGCGGTGGACTGGCCGGCCTGGCCGCCACGGTGTGGCTGGCCGAACTCGGCTACTCGGTCACTCTGGTGGAGAGCAACGGCTCGCTCGGCGGGCGCACGATCGGTCTGACGTCCGACCACGGAGACGCTATCGAAAACGGCCAGCACGTGCTGGCCGGCTCCTACGACTGCATCTTCCGCTACCTGGATTCCGTTGGGACGCGACATCTTTTGGAGTTTCCCGACGAGTTCGGGGTGCGCTATCCCGACGGGCATGTGGAGACGTTCGGGCTTCGCCCGCGCAACGCGCGTCGGATGTTGGTCGGTCAGGTACGGGGCCTGGGCCTTTCGACCTTGCTCAGGGCGGTACCGGCGTGGGCTCGGTTGATCCGCGACGTGGTGCGCTTCGACCACGTCCGCTCCGAAGCCCTCGACGCCATTACCGTCGACGAGTGGTTCGACCGCCTCGGGTTCCCCACCGCGGTTCGGCGAATCATGCTCAATTCCATGGTGATCGGATTGCTCAACGAGCTGCCGCACCTTGCCTCCGCGCATGCGTTCGCGGCATTGCTGCGCACCGGTGCCGACCGGGTGCGCCGCGGTGGCCTTCGCGCGGTGCGGATCGGCTATCCCACTGTCGACCTGGAGACGTTGTACCTCGAAGGTGCTCGGCGTGTCATGGCCGAACGCGGAGTCGATGTACGGCTGCGGACCCGCGCGGTTTCGGTGGCCGTCGACGGCGGGCTTGCTTCCGGGGTGCGGCTGGCCGACGGTGCGACGATCGATGCCGACGCTGTGGTGCTTGCCGTGCCGTCGTGGAACGTGAGGTCGCTGCTCGACGACGTGCCCGGTTCCGAAGACGCCCGGTTGGCGGCCAAACAACTCGAGCCGATCCCGATCATGAACGCCTATGTGTTGATCGACCGCCCACTGGGCACCGTCACACCATGGGAGTCATTGCTGGACAGCGACATTGGCTGGGTTTTCGACCGCGACCGCATGCACGGCCCGCGCGCGGACGGCAACCATCTGTATGCGCTGACCACCTGCGCCGCCTACGACCTGATGACGTTGAAGAACCGGGAGGTGGCCGATCGGCTGGTCGCCGCATTGCGCGCCAGCTATCCGGACGCTCGTGACGCCCGGGTTCTGGACGTCACCGTGGTGCCGTGGCCCAAGGCGACATTCTCGTCACGGGTGGGTATGTCCACCATCCGTCCCGGAAACGGCACGGCGCTGCCCAACCTCGCGCTGGCTGGCGACTGGACGCACAACGATTGGCCGACCACCATGGAAGGTGCGGCCCAAAGCGCCTCCCGCGCAGTGGATCTCGTGCATGGCGCGCTCAGCACGGGGAGTGCGAAAAACCGGGCCTCGGCAGTATGACATTCTGTGCCACATGGCTGCGCTGCGGGGACGACGGGTAGCCATTACGGGCGGGGCGCAAGGAATCGGCCGGTCGATCGGCGAGGCGCTGATAGCCGCGGGCGCCAGCGTGGCGCTCGGTGACGTTCAGGAAGCCGTCGTCAAGCAGACCGCCACCGAAGTCGGAGCGACCGGGTACCACGTCGACGTGATGGATGCGGCTAGCTTCGAGACGTTTCTGGACCAGGCGACCGACCAGCTCGGCGGCCTCGACGTGTTGGTCAACAATGCGGGCATCATGCCGATCGGGCCTTTCCTCGACGAGAGCCCCAACGTCACCCGGCGCACAATCGAGATCGACGTCCTGGGTGTGATGACCGGCACCCGGTTGGCCGGCACCCGCTTCAGCAAGCAAGGAGCGGGCCACATCGTCAACATCGCCTCGGTCATGGGCACCCTGGCTTCACCGAATGCGGCCACCTACTGCGCGTCGAAGTACGCCGTCGTCGGCTTCAGCGAGGCGCTGCGTCAGGAGTGGCGGGGCAGTGGAGTCAAGATCTCGGCCATCTGCCCCGGCTTCGTACGCACCGAACTGATCGCGGGTATGTCCGCGCCCGGACCGCTGGAGCGGTTTTTGGTGGTCAACCCGGAGGACGTCGCCACCGCGGTGGTCACCGAACTGGCCAAGGGGGCGTCGCGCACGGTGTTCGTGCCCAAGCTCGTCGGGCTGGTGTCGCGCGGAACCAGCACCCTCCCAGCACCTATCGTCGATGCGGCGTTCCGGGTATCGGGTGGTCATAAGGTCACCTCGCAGTTGGATCGCGAGAAGCGGGCGTCATATCAGGCGCGGGTCGAAGGTCGATTCGAGAAAGAGGAGTAATCGTGGGCGACATCAACACCCGTATGGAGTTGACCGGACTGCGGGGCGTTCCCGAGACCGCCCTGAGCGAGGCGCTGGTGGCCACACTGCCCGTCAACGAGGCGCCCGCGCCGTGGGAGTGTCGCTGTTCGGCGTTGTTGTGGCTGGGCCGCGGTGGTCGCGCGGCAGCCGCGGCTCTGCCGCCGGCGTTAGCGGGCAGCCCGGGGCTTGCCACCGTGGGTGGTTTCGTCCGGTACACCGACACTCCGGTCGGCGCCTACGACGAAGTGCTGGGCATGATCGGGTCCCGCACGGGCCTGCGGCCGTGGGGCAACGTGGCGTTCATGTCGGTGAATTCGGAGTCCAGCCTGGTCGGTGGCCGGACCAACTGGGCGATGCCCAAGACGCTGGCCCGGTTCGACGGCGAATTTTCCAACGGGGGACTCATCACCGGCCACGGCACCGATCAGCTTTCCTGGACGGTCAGCGCGACGCCGCGGATCGCGGGCCCGGCCGTACCGCTGCGGACCAAGGCCACCGCGCGCCAGCAGTTCGCCGACGGTCGGATCGGTGATTCCTTGCTCACCTTCAGCGGCCGAATCAGGCCCGCATTCGTCACCGTCGGTGTCTCCTCGGCGGGCCCGCTGCCGACCTGGCTGCGCCCTGGGCTGCACCTCGGGGCGTTCGTCGAAGATGCCACCTTCACGCTCGGGGAACCGCGTTTCAGCTAGCCCAGACAGGGTTTACTCCGTTTCGTCACCGTATTCGTCGAACCAGTGCGCGAGCTTGCCGCGTCGGCTCACGGCGCGGAGCCTGGCTTCGGCCGCGGCCCGAGTATTGCTGGTCGTGACGATCAGTAATTCATCGCCGGTCTCGATCCGGGTGTCCGGCTCTGGAACGAAGGTGAGGCCGTCGCGGATGATCAGCGTGATGACGGCCGGGTCGGGGAGGCGCAGTTCGAGGATGGTGACGTTGTGCAGCCGCGACGGCCGTTGCACGGTCATGGTCAACAGTTCGGCGTCGAGCATGTCCAGGGGTGCGGCTTCGACCTGGATCTCGCGAGTCGCTTCGCGCGAAATCAGTCCCAGGAATCGAGCGATCGGGCGAAGGCTGGGCCCCTGAATCAACGTGAAGACCACGACCAGGATGAAAACGATGTTCAGCAGCCGAGAACTGTCCTGCACACCGGCCACGATCGGAAAGGTCGCCAACACGATCGGCACCGCACCGCGCAGTCCCGCCCATGACAGGAAGAGCTGGTCCCGCCACTGAATGCGGAACCAGACCAGCGACCCGACCACCGACAACGGTCGGGCCACCAGCAACAAGACCAGCCCGATGACAATCGCTGGCACCACGTCCACTGCCAGTGCGCTGGGGTCGACAAGGAGTCCGAGCAACACGAACAGACCGATCTGTGCCAGCCAGCCGACTCCTTCGGCGAAGGACCGGGTCGCCGACCGGTGCGGCAGTCCCGAGTTCGCCAGCACCACTGCGGCCAGATACGCGGCGATGAATCCGCTGGTGTGGGCGTCGCCCGCGGCGGCGAATGCGACCAGACCCAACCCGAACGTCGCGATCGGATACAGACCCGATGCCGGCAACGCGATGCGTCGCAGCCCGAGGGCGCCGAGATATCCGACCACCAATCCGATCGCGGACCCACCCAACAGCTCATAGACCAGATCGGTGATCGCGCCCTGTGGTTCGAAGTCAAACGGCACCACGCTGAACATGAGCACCAGGATCACGCCGGGTGCGTCGTTGAATCCCGACTCCGCCTCGAGCAGGCCGGCGATGCGCCGTGGCAGTGGCAGCACCCGGAGCACCGAGAAGACCGCGGCGGCGTCGGTTGAGGAGACGATGGCTCCGAGTAGGAGCGCCAACTGCCAGTCCATGTGTAGCAGCAGGTGCGCCCCCACCGCAGTGATCATCGCGCTGATGACCACGCCGACGCTGGCCAGCACGGCCGCGGGTGCCAGCAGCCTGCGGATATCGCTGAACCGGGTGGTCAAACCACCTTCGACGAGGATGACGGCCAGCGCAGCGATGCCCACGTTCCGGGCCAGCACCACGTCGTTGAACTGCAGACCCAGCCCGTCCTCGCCGGTTGCGACGCCGACCAAAAGGAAGAGCAGCAGACTGGGGAACCCGACCACGGTCGCCACGCGGGTACCGACGATGCTGGCCAGCAGCACGAGGCCGCCGATCGACAAAGTCAGATACAACTGCTGCAGGGTCATTTCGTGTCAGTAAATCAGCCCCGACCTATGGGCCGCTCGTTGCACAGCGCACCGTGTCCGCACGCTGTGCATAGGCAAAGATAGGGATGTGGCGAAGCGGAAGTTGCGGATCGGGATTGCCGGCGCCGGCAATGTCGGCCGTTCCGTTGCGCAGGAGTTGCTCGACGCCGGGCAAAAGGTCCTCTTGATCGAACGGCAACGTCGCAACTTCCAGCCGCACAAGGTGCCCGACGCGGATTGGCTCTATGCGGACGCCTGCGAAATGACCTCGCTGCAGGAGGCGGGTGTGCAGACGTGCGACGTGGTGATCGCCGCAACCGGGGATGACAAGGCCAACCTCGTGGTGGGCCTGCTGGCCAAGTCCGAGTTCGGCGTGCCGCGGGTGGTGGCCCGGATCAACGACGTCCGTAACGAGTGGCTGTTCGGCCAGGCGTGGGGAATCGACGTCGCAGTCTCAACGCCGGGCGCCATGGTTGCCGGGATCGAGGGTGCCATCGATGTTGGCCACCTGGTCCGATTGATGGGACTCCGCGAGGGTCGGACCGCACTGACGAAACTCACGCTTCCCGACGACAACCCGTTGGTCGGGCAGCGGGTGGGCGACCTGGATCTGCCGAAGAACACCGGCCTGGTCAGCCTGGTCCGAGCCGACACCGTCATTGTTCCTCGGCCCGACGAAGTGCTCGAACGAGGCGACGAGATGCTGTTCATCGCTGACAACGCCCGGGAACGCGCCCTATGGGCTGCGATCAACAGGGTCAAGCCGTCCCCACGCATGCCCATGCGGCCAGATGCTTGGTAATTGACTATCGCTGGCTCGCTTGCGCTCAATGCACCCGGCGCATCAGTTCGGCGGCAGCGTGCCGCCCGCTGAGCAGGGCGCCGTGGACGGTGGCGGGGTTGTCGACGCCGACGGCCTCGCCGGCCAGATACAACCGGTCGCTGATCGGTTCCTGTAGCCGGCGGCGGTCGTCGAGCCCGGAACCGGGTGCGTGGTAGGAGTAGGAGCCCAGCGCGTAGGGATCAACGGTCCAATTGGAGGTCCGGACCTCGACGATCTCGGTGCCGAAGAGCTCACGGGCGATGGGTGTCGCACCGGCGATCAAATCCGCAGGGGGAGCGGACTCCGCGTACCGACCCCGATGACCGGCGTTGAACGCCAACACAATCGGACCGGCAGCAGCGGGCAGCGTGAACCACTGCGCCCAGTTGCCTGCCGCAGCGCCGCCTGCGGCGCCCAGATACTGATAGAAGGTGTTCTCCTTGTCCCAGCTTCGCTGCACGAAACGGAAGTAGCTCTTGGACAGCACGCCGAATCCCAACGCGCCCAACGCATGAGCATGCCCCTCGGGTAGCGGTGGGTCGAAGCTGATCGCGCCGGATTTCAAGACACCAAGTGGAACGGTGACGATCGCCGCCGGGCCCTCGAACGTCTGATTGCCGGCACGAACTACCACTGATTTATCCTGTTGCGCAATGGAATTAACGGTCGTGTTGAGGACAATGTGGAGCCCCTCGGCCAGTAGCCGCGGAAAGGCGTCATAGCCGCTGGTGATCACCGACTGCGAGCCGCCGGTATAGGTGCCCAGGTCGTACGTCGTAGCGGAGAGTTGGTCTGCGTCGGCGGCGTATTCGTCTTCGATCTCGGTGGTGACGTAGTAGGCGAGCGCGGCGCGCTGCCGATCGGAAAGTTCCTCGCTGTCGGCCTGTGTGCTGACCGCGGACGCCAGGCTCCCGCTGTCGACCTCATCACGCGCATCGGACACGAGGTTGCGCCAGGTCTTGGCCTCGTACGTCATCGGCTGCAGCCGGCGATCGATCGCCAGCTTCGCCGGGTGGTAGTAGTCGGTAGGTACGAGCTGGGCGTGCACCTTTTCGGCCAATTCCAGCAGCGGATTGTTCGTCGTGCCGTGGATCCACGAAGCGCCCATTTCCAGTGGCACCCCCCAATCGCGGTCGGTGTTCACCCGCCCGCCGATCCGGTTGCGGGCCTCGATCAGCCGCACCGGCCATCCCGCATCGGTGAGGCTGCGCGCGGCGGCCAGCCCCGCCATTCCGGCGCCGACGATCAGGACTGACTTGGTGTCCGGCGGCGAAGGCGGGGATGGGGAGGTGTGTGGTGTGCACCCCGCGGCCAGCCCGGTCCCGGCGGCAAGAGCACCCGCGGCCAGGAAGTCTCTCCGGGAGAACTGGGACACGAGTCTCAGGGTCTCACAGCCCAGGCACGAGCGACCTGGGCTTTTGCCGAGCGTCGTTACCCGATCGTGTTCTCGAAATGGGACGGACCACATATTACGGTCGGGTAAACTTGCGCTCATCCGAAAGGCGGCAACGGAGCCGCCGAGGGGGGGAGCGGTGATGAGTGCTCGGAAGTCCACCACCCGTGGCAGATCGGCCCGGCCACCGCTTGTGGAATTGCCGCCCAGTCGCATCCAGCAGGTCCGCGCGGCCGACGGCACACTATTACACGCCGAGGTGTTCGGGCCGCCGGACGGTTATCCGGTTGTCCTCACGCACGGCATTGTCTGTGCCATCCGGGCGTGGTCCTACCAGATCGCCGACTTGGCCACCGATCACCGGGTCATCGCCTTCGATCACCGTGGCCACGGACGCAGCGGCGTGCCGCGACGCGGCGGCTACAGTCTCAAACACCTTGCCTCCGACCTCGATTGCGTGCTGGACGCGACTCTCGCCCCGCATGAGCGTGCGTTGATCGCCGGGCATTCGATGGGCGGCATGACTATCCAGGCCTGGTCGGAACGCTACCGCCACAAGGTTTCCCGGCGCGCCGACGCCGTCGCGTTGATCAACACGGCCAGTGGGGACCTGCTGCGCAAGATTCAATTGCTTTCGGTGCCAAGGGGATTGTCGCCGGCCAGGGTCGTGGCCGGCCGGACGTTGATCAGCGCCGTGGGTGGATTTCCGCTTCCGGGTGTGGCCCGAATCCCGAGTCAGTATCTGGTCGCGATGATGGCGGTCGGGGCCGGCACCGACCCACGCACCGCACGGCTGGTCTATGAGCTTTTCGAAGAGACATCACCCGCAGGCCGCGGAGGATGCGCAAGGATGCTCATCGACGAAGTAGGGCAGCGCTACCTCAGCCTGGACGGCCTGACGGTGCCGACGTTGGTCATCGGAAGCGAACGCGACCGGCTGACGCCGATCAGCCACTCCCGCAAAATCGCAAAGACCGCACCCAATGTCGTCGGCCTCGTTGAACTGCCCGGCGGCCACTGCTCAATGCTGGAACAGCCCCAAGCAGTGAACCAGCAGTTGCGCGGACTCACCGAGTCTGCGATGGCCCGGCACGCGCAGTTCCGGCGTATCAGCTCATAGCAGCGCGGCGACCTGGGCAGCGGCTCGTTGCCCAGACCTGACCGCGCCGTCGAAGTACCCGGTCCACTCGTCTGCCGTCTCGGTGCCGGCCCAATGAATGGGTCCGACCGGCTCCCGCAGCAACCGACCATACTTCGTCCACGACCCCGGCGGTACCGCCGCGGTGGGGCCTCCCGGCGCGAATTCTTCTGTGCCCCAACAATGATCGGCGTAGTCGAGGGGGGTGAGTGCTTCGTCTCCGAACAAAGTGGCGAAGCAGCGCAGTGCATCGCGGCGGCGCTGCTGCGCGGGTAGCGCATCGAATGCGCGGGAATCGACGAACCCCAGCAGCAGGCCCGGCCCGTCGGCGTCCGGACTGAGATCGAAGGTGATGAACACCGGACCCTGGTCGGACAACGACTGGCCAGACAACCCATTGGTGCGCCAGAACGGTGTCGAATATGCCGCATAGGCCTTGCTCAGGCGGCCCTGCGGCCAATTGTCGGCGAGCTGGGCGTATTCGGGCGGTAGCGGCGGACTGAATTCGATGCCCGCCCGGTGGGCCGGCGGGACTGCGACGATGACGAAGCCCGCGTCGGTCGCTCCCCGATCGGAGGTCACCGTCACCCCGGAGCCGTGTCGCTCGATGCGACGTACGGGAGCATTGAGCAGCACGCGGTCGCCGAGTTCGGCCGCTGCAGCTACGGCGATCTGCTGGCTGCCGCCCGGAAAATGGTCCTGCTGGGCGCCGTTCTCGGTGTCGAGCAACCGGTTCAGGCCGCCGGCGGCGCGAACGTAGCGGGCCGCGTGCAGCATCGAGACGTCGTCGGGCTCGCACCCCCACGTCACTCTGCTCATGATCGCCATCAGGTCCCGGGAGGAGGCGGTGGCGCGGACCATGCCTAGCCACTCACCGAGGGACACGTCGTCGAGTTCGCGCGCTCGCTGCGCCTCCCAGGGGGCCGCGACGGGCACGTTGCGAGAGATTCTGGCGAATTGCCATTGCAATCGCCCGATGTCGAGCAGCCCGATCAGCGAAAGCCGGGGGATGGTGCCGGTGTAGGAGCGCGACGAACCGCGCCAGCGGATCACGTTCTTGCCGTGGTGGTGGGTCGGGGTGGTCGCAATCTGCAGGTCGGCAGCCAGCGCCTGAACCGCGTCCTGCGTGGGACCGACGAACGATCCACCCAGATCGATCGGCAGACCGGCCACGCTGCCGGTGAACGAGCGGCCGCCTACGCGATCGCGGCCCTCCAATACCAGCACATCATGACCCTGTCGCGTCAGCTCGCGAGCTGCGGTCAACCCGGCGAAGCCGGCGCCCACCACGACAACATCGACAGTCCGCGGAGGGTTTGTCACGTCCTCCAGTGAACAGCATTTACTGGGTTACGTACTGTAATTTTTTTCCCTCGAATCCTCAGGTAGGTGCGTTGAAAGTCTTCACCGCCTTATACGGCCTCGGCGACGCGGCCGAACGTGCACGCGATCTGCGCGACGCCGGCGCAAGTGGCGTGGCAACCTTTGAAGGTGCGCACGACGTGTTCGCGCCGTTGACGTTGGCAGCCGCGGTGGGTGGTCTGGACCTGATGACCAACGTGGCGATCGCTTTCCCACGGAACCCGATTCACCTGGCGCATCAAGCCAACGATCACCAACTGCTCAGCGCTGGGCGGTTCATTCTGGGACTTGGCACCCAGATCCGTCCGCAGATCGAGAAGCGGTTCGGCGCCCAGTTCGATCGTCCGGTGGCGCGCATGACGGAGCTGATCGCGGCCCTGCGCGCAGTCTTCGAGACGTGGAATTCCGGTGCGCGCCTGGACTTTCGGGGTGATTACTACCGGCATACACTGATGACCCCAGCGTTCAACCCCGGACCGAATCCCTACGGGCCGCCGCCGATCTACGTGGGCGCTCTCGGGCCGAGGTTGACTAAGGCGACCGCCGAGCATGCCGATGGTCTGCTGGTGATGCCGTTCGGTTCGAAGCGGTTTCTGCAGACGAACACCATGCCCGCGGTGCGCGCGGGGTTGGCGGCCGGCGGCCGGCGGGCGGAGGATTTCACAATCATTCCCGAAATCATCGTGTCGGCCGGCGGTACCGACGCCGAGCGCGAGCTCGCCGCGGCGGGCACTCGGCGGCTGCTGTCGTTCTACGGGTCCACGCCCGCGTACCGGCCCGTCCTGGCCGCGCATGGCTGGGAGGACCTGCAGCCCGAGCTCAACGCAATGTCCAAGCAGGGTCGCTGGCAGGAAATGGCCGATCTGATCGACGACGACATCATGGGAACCATTGCGGCCTGTGGCACCCCGGCCGAGATCGCCGCCCACATCAAAGACCGCCTCGACGGCGTATCGAACACCGTGTTCCTCTATCAGGCGGCGCCCATCGGCTTGTCCACGCTGGCCGAGATCATCGACGCATTGAATCGGTCCGCCTGAGTTAAGGCGCCACCGTCAGCCAGTCGGCGAACCCCGACGGGTCGTGGCGGCCCAGCGCGCCGTGTTCGTACAGACCCCATCCCTGCACCGGTTCGGCGTCGCCGTCGCGGCACACCGCGCGGCCGACATGGTCGATGACGCCGAAGCCGGACCGGCCGATGATCCCCGGGTCGGTCATGTCGTAGGTCAACCGTTCGGCGAACTTTTCGCCTTTCCACACACCGTGCACCCAGTCCGAATCGCCGCCGTAGCCACCGCCGACGTGTATCGGTACCGGCAGTTTCGACTCCACGTCGAGGTGGACCGGGGTGCCGTCCGGCCGGGTCGCGTCGATGGTCGCGCCGGTCGGAATACGGGTCCCGGAGCGGTAGTGGATTTTCACCCGCGGCCAGCCCATCTGCTCGACGCGACCGTCGCGCCACACCCGGGTGCAGTCGTTGAGCGAGCGGAACCCGTTCGGCTCCTCCTGGATGATCAGCACAATGGCGAAGTCGTCGAACGCGATGGGCACGTAGAGCCACCACATGCCCTCGAACGGCGGGTCGGCGGGCCGGCCCGCGGGCTCGGCCTCGCCGATCGGACGGATCCCCCAGGACCGGTCGCGGCTGCCGATCCAGGTCGCGGGATCGACCGCGATCTCTTCACCGTCCAAGACGAGCTGGCCACTCCAGCTGCCAAGTTGGGCGAAGCGTTGGGCGTGCAGCGTCACCCGGTTGCCGGCTCGCAAGATGTGCGGCTGTTCCTGGACGACATCGAACAGCCCCTCCCAGGTGAGATCGGCTGCGATGCCCTCGGTTTCGTCGAGCACGATGCGCAGTTTGCGTAGCGGTTCGATGACCTCGACCCGGTAGCCGTTGACATGCTGGTGCAACCGGTCCTGGTCGATGGCGTCCGAAACGTGCACCGCCGTCTGGGTATCGCCGCGCCTGATGAGCAGGAACGCATCCTTGACCCCAAGATTGGGGTAATAGCCGATACCGGTGATCAGGAAGATGTCGCCGGTGCGGTCGTGGGCGTTGAAGTAGGAGCGGTCGTAGAAATTTCGGTCGGAGGAGCCGGGCCAGGCGATCGGCTGGGGAACCTGGTGAACCGGGTACTCGTCGAGCGGGCCTAGTGATTGCGGCATTAGCGCTCCTCTCCGATAAAGCGTTTCATCAATCCGGCGTGGTAGAACAGGGTCTCCACGTCGTCGGGCTTCTCGGTCTCGCCGAAGTGCACACGCCG
>JAVROZ010000082.1:0-2856 GCA_032162485.1 Mycobacterium sp. | reverse complement strand
TTCGCACAGATCACCCTGGACTTCTCCACCGAGTGGACCGCCTACCACCGCGAGGGCGCACCGCAGCTGTACCCCGAGGAGTTGCGGGACGAGATCGACGAGGTGAGCCAAAGGGTGTACACCGAGATCAACAACGGGGTGTACCGCTGCGGATTCGCTGGATCGCAGGAGTCCTACGAAGCCGGCTACGACCGGCTCTTCGCCGCGCTGGACTGGGTCAGCGATCGGCTGACAAGTCAGCGATACATGGTGGGAGACACCATCACCGAGGCCGATGTGCGGCTATTCACCACGCTGGCGCGGTTCGACCCGGTGTACCACGGCCACTTCAAGTGCAATCGGACCAAGCTGTCCGAGATGCCCGTGCTGTGGGCCTACGCCCGCGACCTATTTCAGACCCCGGGGTTCGGTGATACCACCGACTTCGTCCAGATCAAGCAGCACTACTACCTCGTGCACACCGACATCAACCCCACCGGAATTGTGCCCAAGGGACCTGAATTGTCCGGCTGGCTTACCCCGCATGACCGGGAAGCGTTGGGCGGCAGACCGTTTGGCGATGGTACCCCGCCGGAACCGCCGGTCGAGGGCGAGCGGGTGCCGGCCGGGCACGGGGCCTAGCGGCACGCACGGTCCCAAAGCGTCAGAAGATCAGGCGCACAGACCATTCCGCATGGGGCGCCTCGCGGAGTTCGCCGTTGTCGACCACCAATGTCAGCAACTGCACCACAACCCCGGTAAGCCGGCCGCGCTGCGGATCGACGGTGGGAATGGTCAAGGCAAGCCGGGAGTTCGGCCGAAAGAAGGTAGTCGCGGTATTCGTCGGATCTTCGTAAATCTGCAGCAACCGCCAAGGGGCGCGTTCAATGGCCTCGGGTACCGAAAGCTGCACCGGATAGCTTTCGCTCACTCGCAGTTCGCCCTGCGACTGCGGCGTCTGACAGTCGTTCAGATTGAGCACATTGCAGTACAGGTATGGCCCCACCCGGGTGGAGTGGCCGTGTGAGTAGGCGCTGATCATCGGCAAGTGCGAACCCCGGTGTCGCATCAGCAGCCAGGTACCGACGCCCGCTCCTGCGGCCAGCACCACGATCACCGTGATCAGCACGGCCACACCGCGTTTCACTTGGGCATCGCACTCGTGGCTGAAGCCCCGAGGCCCCCGCCTTCCTGCTCGACCATGATGGGCCGGTTGCCACCGAGGCCGGGGATCAACGAATCGCCCCGGAAGCTGACAATCGTCTGGGCGAGCCCCAGGATCAGCAGGGCGCTGACCGCTGTGAATCCCACCCACAATTCGGTGTAAACGAGCACGCCGACCGCACCGCCCATCACCCAAGCCAACTGCAGCGTCGATTCGGATCGGCCGAACCCCGAAGCGCGTGACTCCTCAGGCAGATCGTCCTGCAACGAGGCGTCCAGCGAGGCCTTCGCGATGGCGCTGGATCCCGAGGTGATCAGGGTGGCGACGGCGGCCACGATCCAGTTCCCGGCTATGGCGGCGGCGAGTGCGAACCCAGTGACCAGCAGGGTGCAGCGCACTACCAGCACCGCCGGGCGACCCAGTTTCAGGCGCGCACTGGCGAAGTTGCCGGCGAAGTTGCCGATCGCGGCAGCGGCGCCGATCATCCCCAGCATGGCCAGTTGCTCCCAACCGTCGGCGTCGTGCGCCTTGGCGACAAACGCCGGATACAGGAATAGGAAGCCGACCATGACCTTGATGGTGCAATTGCCCCACAACGACGTAATGATGTTGCGGCCGAACGGTTGCCGAAGCTTGCCGCCGGTCTTCTTGTCCTCTTCCGGCCAGCTGCGGCGAGGCGAGTCGGTGTGCCGGTGATAGCTCAAGGTGGCTGGCACCTCGCCGGCAGTCACCTCAACCCAACTGGGAATTCGCATGGACAGCAGGGCACCAACAATGGTGATGCCGACGACGACGAACAGCGCGCCCGGCATTTGGAACAGATGAGTGCAACCGAACTCGACGCCGGCCGCGACGGCGCCGCCGGCGATGGTGCCACCGAGCAGGCCGAACACGGTGAGCCGGGAATTGACCCGGACCAGGTCGATGGTCGGGGGCATGACCCTGGGCGTCACCGCACTACGCAGCACGCTGAACGACTTCGAAAACACCATCATGGCCAGCGCGCAGGGATACAGCACCCAGGGCGGGAAGCTGCCGGTCATTCCGTCGTAGTTCATCACCAGGACCAGGGCCAGCACGGTGCGCAGCGCGAACGACATCGCCAGCGCGACGCGTCGGCCGTGCTGCAGTTTGTCCAGCGCCGGGCCGATGAGCGGTGCGATCACGGCGAACGGCGCGATGGTGATCACCAGGTACAGCGCGACCTTGGACTTGCTCTCACCGCTTGCCGCGGCGAAGAACAATGTGTTCGCCAGGGCAACCGCCATGGCGGAGTCGACGGCGAAGTTCGCCATCACCGGCCACGTCAGCGCCGTGAGCCCCGACTTGTCGGCACCGTCGGCAGTGGCGGCCCGTTGCACCATCCAATACATCCGGGAACCCATTTCGCGGCTGCGCATCGCCGCGGCGCGGGTGACGGTGATCCGTTCGCCGTTGTTGAAACCATTGCCGGGACCGCGTGGTGGCGAGGGCTCGTTGCGTTCGGGGGGCGGCTCCTGGCCCAGCGGCGGCAGATAGCGGTTGGCGCTGGGCATCCCCGGGGGGCGACGCGTGCGCCGAAAGTCCGGGTCGTCGGCCGGGTAGTTGGCCATCCCGGGATGATCTTGAAATGATCCGCCCGCTCCGTTTCGGGTCCGGCGGCCCGGCGGTGGGGTCATTCGACCCGGCTGATCACCTCGCCGTCCAGACACCATTCAATTCTGTCCTATGTC
>JAVROZ010000081.1:0-5349 GCA_032162485.1 Mycobacterium sp. | reverse complement strand
GTCGGCCGGGCGGCGACCGCGCTGCTGGGCTCGGCGGCCACCGACCTGTCTCCCGATGCCCACTTCACCGACCTGGGCGGAGACTCGTTGTCCGCGTTGACATTCGGAAATCTCCTGAAGGAGATCTTCGATGTGGACGTGCCGGTGGGCGTCATCGTCAGTCCGGCCAACGACCTGGCCGCCATCGCCGATTACATCGAGAACGAGCAGAAGGGCAGCAAGCGACCAACATTCGCGGCGGTGCACGGCCGCGACGCAGTGGAGGTGCGCGCCGCTGAACTGACGCTCGACAAATTCATCGACGCACCAACGCTGGCCGCCGCAGCGAACCTGCCGCAGCCTACTGCCGAGGTACGCACCGTGCTGCTCACCGGCGCGACCGGCTTCCTGGGCCGCTACCTGGCGCTGGAATGGCTGGAGCGGATGGACATGGTCGACGGCAAGGTGATCGCGCTGGTTCGGGCCAAGTCCGACGTAGAGGCACGGGCGCGCCTGGACCGAACCTTCGACAGCGGTGACCCGAAACTGTTGGCGCACTACCGAACACTGGCCGCCGAGCACTTGGAAGTCATCGCCGGCGATAAAGGCGAGGCCAACCTTGGCCTGGATCAGCAGACCTGGCAGCGGCTGGCCGACACGGTAGACCTGATCGTGGACCCGGCGGCGCTGGTCAACCACGTGCTGCCGTACAGCGAGCTGTTCGGTCCGAACGCGCTGGGCACCGCAGAGCTGATCAGGATCGCCCTGACCACGAAGTTAAAGCCGTACACCTACGTGTCGACGATCGGAGTGGGCGATCAGATCAAGCCGGCAAAGTTCGTCGAAGATGCCGATATCCGCGAGATCAGCGCGGTTCGCCGTATAGACGACAGTTACGCCAACGGCTACGGCAACAGCAAGTGGGCCGGCGAGGTGCTGCTGCGAGAGGCGCACGACCTGTGTGGTCTGCCGGTTGCGGTGTTCCGCTGCGACATGATCCTGGCCGACACCACGTATGCGGGCCAGCTGAATCTGCCGGACATGTTCACCCGGATGATGCTCAGCCTGGTGGCCACGGGTATCGCGCCCGGCTCGTTCTATGAGCTGGACGCCGACGGCAACCGGCAACGCTCGCATTACGACGGCCTGCCGGTCGAGTTCATCGCCGACGCCGTGTCTACCCTCGGCGCCCAGAGCCTGGACCCAGGGGCCGGATTCCGGACCTTCCACGTGATGAACCCGTACGACGACGGCATCGGTCTCGACCAGTACGTCGACTGGCTGAGCGAAGCCGGGTATTCGATCGATCGCATCGACGACTACCGGGATTGGTTGCAGCGGTTCGAGACCTCGTTGCGGGCCCTGCCGGACCGGCAGCGCCAGTACTCGCTACTGCCGTTGCTGCATAACTACCAGAAGCCCGAGAAGCCGATCCTCGGATCGATGGCCCCGACCGACAGGTTCCGCGCCGCGGTGCAGGAGGCGAAAATTGGCCCTGACAAAGACATTCCACATGTCTCGGCGGAAATGATCGTCAAATACATCACGGATTTGCAGCTGCTCGGATTGCTCTGAGACTAAGCCGATCGCCAGTCCCCTGATTTCGTCATAGGGGCTGGCGTTCGGCTTTTTTGCGGTCGGGTTTTGGGCCAGACCCCCCGCGAACGTGACGCCAGCGTCACTGTCGGCGCCGAGCGTGACGCTGGCTTCACGCTCGGCTGCAGTGCGTTCGGCCGGGTGGCGGATCTCACACAGTTGGAAGTCGTTACCTTTGCTAACGTTCTATCTATCGGAACGCGACGCTGCGAGACCGGCTCCTAAAATTCTCAGTCAGATACGAGGCACTGTTATGTCAACAATCACCCGTGAAGAGCGGCTCGCACGCCGCATCGACGACCTCAACGCCACCGACGAGCAGTTCGCCGCCGCGAAGCCCGACCCGACGATCGCCCGCGCGATCCACCAGCCCGGTTTACGACTGCCCGAGCTCATCAAGATTGTCCTGGAGGGTTACGCAGACCGCCCGGCACTCGGCCAGCGCGCGGTCGAGTTCAGCACCGATCCGAGCACCGGTCGCACCTCGCTGGAGCTGCTGCCCCGATTCGAGACGATCACCTTCGGTGAGCTGTCGGACCGCGCGGGTGCGCTGGCCGGCGCGTTGGTCGCGGAGCAGGCCGTCGCCCCCGGCGACCGGGTCTGCATCGTGGGTTTCACCAGCGTCGACTACACGATCATCGATGTCGCACTGGCGCAGCTGGGCGTGGTGGCGGTGCCGCTGCAGACCAGCGCGGCAGTCGCAGGTCTTCGGCCCATTGTCGCCGAGACCGAGCCCACGGTGATCGCCGCGAGCGTCGGCAGCCTTGGTGATGCGGTCGAGTTGGCAATGACCGGTCATGCGCCCGGCCGTCTGGTCGTGTTCGACTACCACCCCGAGGTTGACGACGAGCGCGAAGCCATCGAGGCCGCCCGCGCACAGTTGGCCGGCACCGCGGTGATCGTGGAAACACTCGCCGAAATTCTCGAGCGAGGCAAAGGGCTACCGCTGCAGACTCTGCGCGCGGCCGGCGAGCAGTCGGACAACCAACTAGCGCTGTTGATCTACACCTCCGGCAGCACCGGCGCGCCCAAAGGCGCGATGAACACCGAGAGCCGGGTGGTGAGCTTCTGGGCCAGCAACGACTTTGAGGTGAAGCCCAAAACTCAGCCGTCAATAACGCTGAACTTCATGCCGATGAGCCACGTCATGGGCCGACAGGTCCTGTACGGCACGCTGGGCAACGGCGGCACCGCCTACTTTGTGGCCCGCAGCGACCTGTCCACCCTGTTCGAGGACCTCGCGCTGGTGCGGCCCACCGAATTGACCGTAGTGCCACGCATCTGGGACATGCTCTTCGAGAAGTTCCAGGCCGAGGTCGACCGGCTTGGCGGCGACGCCGACGCGCAGGAGCAGGTGCTGGACGAGCTGCGCCATCACGTCCTGGGCGGTCGGTTCGTCGAAGCGCTGACCGGTTCCGCACCCATCTCCGCCGAGATGAAGGCGTGGGTCGACAACCTTCTAGACCTGCATCTGGTCGAGGGCTACGGCTCCACCGAGGCGGGGATGGCCCTCATCGACAGCGGAATCAAGCATTCCACGGTGACCGACTACAAGCTGGTTGACGTGCCCGACCTGGGCTACTTCGGCACCGACCAGCCGTACCCGCGGGGCGAGCTGTTGCTCAAGACCGAGAACATGTTCCCGGGGTACTACAAGCGCCCCGAAGTTACCGCCGAGGTGTTCGACGCGGACGGCTTCTACCGGACCGGCGACGTGATGGCCCTGGTCGGCCCCGATGAGCTTGTCTACCTCGATCGCCGCAATAACGTGCTGAAGCTGTCCCAAGGCGAGTTCGTCACCGTCTCGAAGCTGGAGCCGTTGTTCGGCGACAGCCCGCTGGTGCGGCAGGTGTACGTCTACGGCAACAGCGCCCGCCCGTACCTGCTGGCAGTGATCGTCCCGACCGACGAGGCGCTGGCCCGTTTCGACCTGCACGAACTGAAGCCGCGGATCGCCGCTTCCCTGCAGGACATCGCCAAGGCGGCCGGTCTGCAGTCCTACGAGATCCCGCGCGATTTCATCCTCGAGACGACGCCGTGGACGTTGGAGAATGGGCTGCTCACCGGCATCCGCAAGGTGGCGCGCCCGCAGTTGAAGAAGCACTACGGCGAGCAGCTGGAGCAGCTCTACACCGACCTGGCGGACAGCCAGGCCCAAGAGCTTCGCGCGCTGCGGCAAGCCGGCAGTGACGCGCCGGTGCTCGAGACCCTGTCTCGCGCGGCCGGGGCACTGCTGGGCGCCGGTGAAGGCGACCTGCAGCCCGACGCCCACTTCACCGACCTAGGCGGCGACTCCCTCTCGGCGTTGTCGTTCGCCAACCTGCTGCACGAGATCTTCGACATCGACGTGCCGGTGGGTGTCATCGTCAGCCCGGCAAGTGATCTGCAGACGCTGGCCGACTACATCGAGGCCGAGCGCAAGCCCGGCGCTAAGCGGCCCACCTTCGCCTCGGTGCACGGCCGAGAGGCCACCGAGGTGCACGCCGGCGACCTGACGCTGGACAAGTTCATCGACGCCGCAACGCTGGCCGCCGCCCCCAACCTGCCCGCGCCCAGCGCCCAGGTGCGGACGGTGCTGCTGACCGGGGCCACCGGCTTCCTGGGCCGCTACCTGGCCCTGGAATGGCTCGAACGGATGCAGCTGGTCGACGGCAAGGTGATCTGCCTGGTCCGGGCCAAGACCGATGCGGACGCCAGGGCGCGCCTGGACAACATCTTCGATAGCGGTGACCCCCAGCTGCTGCGCCACTACCAGGAGCTGGCCACTGACCACCTCGAGGTGCTGGCCGGCGACAAAGGCGAAGCCGACCTTGGCCTGGACCGGGGCACCTGGCAGCGACTGGCCGACACAGTCGACCTGATCGTCGACCCCGCGGCTCTGGTCAACCATGTGCTGCCGTACAGCCAACTGTTCGGCCCCAACGCGCTGGGCACTGCCGAGCTGATACGCCTCGCGCTGACCAGCAAGCAGAAGCCGTACAGCTACACCTCGACGATCGGGGTCGCCGACCAGATCGAGCCGGACCGGTTCAACGAGGACACCGATGTCCGGATCATGAGCGCAACCCGCAAGATCGACGACAGTTACGCCAACGGCTACGGCAACAGCAAGTGGGCCGGTGAGGTGCTGCTGCGCGAGGCGCACGACCTGTGCGGATTGCCGGTCGCGGTGTTCCGCTGCGACATGATCCTGGCCGACACCAGCTACGCGGGCCAGCTGAACCTGCCGGACATGTTCACCCGGATGATGCTCAGCCTGGTCGCCACCGGTATCGCACCCGGCTCGTTCTATGAACTGGACGCCGACGGCAACAGGCAACGCGCCCATTACGACGGCCTTCCGGTCGAGTTCATCGCCGAGGCGATTTCGACGCTGGGCGCGCACAACGAGGATGGATTCCGGACGTACCACGTGATGAACCCGTACGACGACGGCATCGGCTTCGACGAGTTCGTTGACTGGCTGATCTCCCCGACCGACGGTGCCGGTTGTTCGATCGAGCGGATCGCTGACTATGGCGAATGGCTTCGGCGGTTCGAGACCACCCTGCGCGCCCTGCCGGATCACCAGCGCAACAGTTCGTTGCTGCCGCTGCTGCACAACTACCAGGAGCCGGACCGGCCGGTCCGCGGGTCGATTGCACCCACCGATCGGTTCCGCGCGGCCGTCCAGGACGCGAAAATTGGGCCGGATAAGGACATCCCGCACATCTCGCCGCCAGTCATCGCGAAATACGTCAGCGACCTGCGCCTGCTGGGACTGCTTTGAGTGCA
>JAVROZ010000080.1:0-4589 GCA_032162485.1 Mycobacterium sp. | reverse complement strand
CCTCGACGCGCCAGCGGATCCTGGCGGCCACCGCAGAGGTTCTGGCCCGCAGCGGCAAGACGAAACTCAGCCTGTCCGAAGTCGCGACGCAGGCAGGCGTATCCCGTCCCACGCTCTACCGCTGGTTCGCATCCAAAGAGGAACTGCTTTCGGCGTTCGCACAGTACGAGCGCCAAGGCTTCGAGAGCGGGTTGGCGCGGGCAACGACAGGACTGAAGGGCGTCGAGAGACTCGATGCGGCGCTGCGGTTCATCGTCGACTACCAGTATTCGTACTCGGGTGTGCGCATGGTGGACGTCGAACCAGAGCATGTGATTCCAGCGGTGTCCCGCGTCATACCCGAGATGCGCGATGGTCTGCAACGGCTGCTTCCCGGTCCCAATGCCGCGGTTAAAGCGGCGACGGTGATCCGAATCGCGATCTCGCACTATGTGGTTCGCAGCGACGATGCCGATCAGTTCCTGGCGCAACTGCGGCATGCGGTCGGCATCAAGGGAATCGGGACCGACTGACTACTCGAACAACACCGCGGCGTTGAGGTAGCCCGTCGGGTCCAGCGCCGCCTTCAGGGTGCGCATCGCGGCGATGTCGGCGGGCTCCCGCGACATCCCGAGATAGGGCCGCTTGCGGGTACCGACGCCGTGCTCGGAGCTGACGTTGCCGCCGCACCCGGCGATCAGATCCATCATCTCGGCGTACAGCGCCCGCTCGTGGTCGAGCGGGAAGCGCAGCACGTTGAAGTGCAGGTTGCCCTCGCCGATGTGGCCGAACAACACTGGCAACGCGTCGGGTACCTGGCTGTGCACTAACGCGACCGCGTCCCGGGCAAACCCACTGATGGCCGGAAAGGGCAGCGATACGTCGAACTTCAACGGCGGCCCATACACACCCAGCACTTCGGCCAGCGACTCACGAACACGCCACAGTCGTTGCTGCGCGGCCACATCCAACCCGACCGCGGGCTCAGACCCGACACCGTCGAGTAGCTCAGCGAGCCGGTCGGTCTGATCATGGTCGGCGGCCAATTCCACCAGCAGCAACCAGTCACCCGAGACTGGGGCACCCACACCGGCGTGTTCGCGGGTCAGGGCTGCGGCCCGGGCGTCGATCAACTCCAACGCCGCAATGCCGTCCACCTCAGCGAACACCCGACCGGCGTCCACCAGAGCGTCGAGATCGTCGAACCCACACACGGCCGTCACCCGGTGCGCCGGGGTCGGATGCAATCGCAGGTCCAGCGCGGTGATGACGCCCAGGGTGCCCTCGGCACCGACGAACAGCGATGGCAGGTCATACCCGGTGTTGTCGCGGCGCACCCGACTGTGCCGGCGCAGCACCGAACCGTCGGGCAGCGCCACATCCATGCCGACTACCTGCTCGCCCATGTTGCCGTAGCGAACCGTGCGTAGGCCGCCGGCATTGGTCGAAGCCATGCCGCCGACGGTTGCGGTGTCGCGAGCCGCCAGGTCCACGCCGAAAACCAGGCCCGCTTTCGTCGCCGCACCTTGCACCGCCGCCAGCGTCGCACCGGCACCGGCCGCCACCCGGCGCTCCACGGCATCGACATCACTTACCGCGCTGAGCCTTTCGGTGGACAGCAACACGTCGTCGTGCTCGGGCACCGTGCCGGCGACCAGCGAAGTGCGCCCGCCCTGCACGGTGACATGCGCCCCCGCGTCGCGACAGACCCGCAACACCTCGGCAACCTCGTCGGCCGAACCCGGACGCACCAGCGCGCTGGCCCGGCCGCGATACCGGCCGGTGTGGTCGACGCTGCGGCCCGCCAACACGTCGGGGTCGGTAACGACCTGATTCGAGCCCACCACGGTGGCCAGGCTCGCCAGCATGCTCTAGAACCTCATCCGGCACTGAAGTCTTTGTGGGGAACGTCGGTCACCAGACCGCCGTCCACGATGAACTCGCTACCCGTTGCGTAGGAGGACTCGTCACTGGCGAGAAACACAACGAAGGTTGCAACTTCGCGCGACTCGGCGGGCCGGCCGAGCGGGATCGTGACCATGTCCTCGGGCAGGTGGGCGGTCATCGGGGTGCGGATAAAACCGGGGTGCAGCGAATTGACCCGGATGTTCAGCGGCGCAAGTTCCAGAGCGGCCGACTTGGTGATGCCACGCACCGCCCACTTGGACGCGACGTACGGATGCACCATCGGCGCACCGCGAATCCCCTCGATCGAGGAGATGTTGATGATCGATCCCCTGCCGGCCGCGGTCATCGCATCGACGGAGGCCCGCATGCCCAGAAATGTGCCGGTCAGGTTGACGTCAATCACCTTCTGCCACTTATCCATCCGGAACTCCCGCAGTGGCCCCGCCGCGACGATGCCGGCGTTGTTAACCAGCACATCAAGCTTCCCGAATTCGCCGGTGGCCGTCGCGACCGCGGCCTCCCACTGGTCGAGCTGGGTCACGTCGAGGTGGACGTAGCGCGCCGAGTCGCCAATTGCATTGAGTTCGTCTGCCAGTGCTTTGCCCTCGTCATCGCGGATGTCGCCGACGACGACCTTGGCGCCTTCGGCCACCAGCAGCCGCGCATCCTCGGCGCCCATTCCGCGGGCACCGCCACTGATGAGCGCAACCTTGCCCTCGACCCGTCCTGGTCGTTCCATTGCAGCGAACTCCTTTCAGTTGTTAAATCGGGTTCGCCGTGACCATGGAGTCGTTCGGTACGGCAAGCCCTTTTCCGGTGACCAGCGGCAAATCCAGCGTGGACCTGATGCCGGGCGGCGCCGCGACTACATCCGGGATGGAATTGACGATCCGGCCGGCGGCGCCGGCGATCGCCGCGTGGTTGTGGTCGCCCTTCCGGCTGGTCGGCACGATGTCCACCGCGTAGGAGGGTTCCCCGGTGATCTCGACACGGTAGGAGCCGGTGCCCGCGGCGGGCTGCGGCAGGTCGGGTCGTAGATCGGGCCGCAACCGGGTGATGTGCTCGATAACGACGGCGGGGCGGCCGTTGACCATGCCACGGATCTCGAATTGCAGGACGGCCACGGTGCCCTTGGCCACGTGGCCAACCGCGATGTCGAAGTCCTCCGGCGCCGGCTCCCGTTGGTAGGACTCGGTGATCTCGTCGATCTCAATGCCCAGGCCGGCCGACAGCTGTCTGATCGCCGTGCCCCAGGCGATGCTGAGGACACCAGGTTGCAGCAGCATCGGAATCTCGTCCATGGGTTGGGCGAAACCCATGTAATGCATTACTTCGGCGCCGTTGTAACTCGCGTAGTCATGGATCTCCATGCACCGCACCGACTCGATGTGCTGGCAGGTGCCCGCGAGCGCGAACGGGATGAGGTCGTTGATGAATCCAGGGTCGACGCCGGTAATAAAGATGCTCGAATTACCTTGCTGTGCAGCGGCTTCCACCCGGCCGATGTACTTATCCGGCATCACGCCCCACGGATACTGCAGTAGGCCCGGCGACGATCCGACGACGTTGATGCCGGCAGCAAGGATGCGCATCACGTCGCCCATCGCATCCGGCAACCGGGTATCACCCATCGCGCAATAGACCACGCACTCCGGCTTGGTCGCCAGCACGGCATCGAGGTCGTCGATTGCCTTGATGCCGGTTTGGACCGGGGAGTCCAGGCCAACTCCGCAAAGCTCACCGGCGTCTTTGCCAACCTTCTCCGGCGTAGACACGCACACCCCGGTCAGTTCGAACCGAGGGTTGGTAATGAGCGCGGCGAGGGCCAACCCACCGACATTTCCGGTGCCCACATGGGCGACGCGAATCGCCATGAGTGTCCTCCATCCCTTGGCTGCGACGCTGCAACTTTTCTAGACAGTAGTCCATAATTTGGCGAGGGATATAGCGGCATTATGGTTGCGCTATGGCGCAGCGTGAGGATGTCTGGTTCACCTCCGGTACCGACCTAGTCAGCGCGTGGTTGTACCGACCGGACAGCGCCGGTCCGGTGCCGCTGCTGGTGATGGCACACGGCTTGGGAGCGGTGCGCACGATGCGACTGGATGCCTACGCCGAGCGATTCAGCGCGGCGGGCTATGCGTGCCTGGTGTTCGACTACCGCAACTTCGGCGACAGCGAGGGTGAGCCCCGTCAGCTGCTCGACATCACCATGCAGCTGGACGACTGGGCTTCGGCCGTGGGCTACGCGCGCGGCCTGCCGGGAGTAGACCCAGCTCGAATCGCCCTGTGGGGCACTTCTTTTGGTGGCGGCCATGTGATCGCCTCAGCGGCGCGGCTGCCGGGCATCGCGGCCGCCGTCGCACAGTGCCCATTCACCGACGGCCTTGCGTCCATCGGTGCGATCAACCCGGTGACCGCCGCGCGCGTTACGGCACTGGCGGTGCGCGACATCGTCGCGAGCCGGCGGGGCAAACCTCCGGTGATGATCCCGACGGCGGGTCACCCGGGTGAGGTTGCCTTGATGACCGCACCCGACGCGTATTCGGGCTACCTGCGACTGGTACCGGACGGCGTGCAGATACGCAACGAGGTGGCCGCCCGCGTGGGGCTGAAAGTGCTGATCTACCGACCGGGCCGAAGTGCGGCGAAGATTCCCTGCCCAATCCTGTTCTGCGTGTGCGAAACCGACTCCGTAGCAC
>JAVROZ010000079.1:0-8123 GCA_032162485.1 Mycobacterium sp. | reverse complement strand
CGCGGGGTGAGATCCGTGCGGTCGAACTGGTCGACCCGGCTCCGAGGGCCCCGATTGCGTTGGCCACCAACGCCGCCGGGCCAGGATCGCCCATTGCGCGCGCACTGGTCGCTTCGGCCCAGCAGTTGAACCTCGACGAGTTCTTCGACGCCCAACTACGTAGTCTGACTCAGCGGCGCTAGCTGGATTGCCGCTAGCCAGATGGCGGCGACCCGCTGCGCCCGGCTGCGCCGCGCTTGCGATCGCCGCTAGCCAGATCGGATGGTCGCCCCGCTGGTGGGGTTGAGGCTCGCCAGGTGCCCGCTTTCCACCCCTGCGGTGGGGTCGAGCTCGCAGTCGATCAGGGCCGGACCCTTCGAGGCGAGTGCCTCGGTCAGTGCCGCCTCGAGCGCGGTTGGTGTCGTCACGTGGTATCCCTTGCCGCCGAATGCTTCTGCGAGCAATTCGTGCCGAGCGCCGGCGTTGAGCACGGTGGGAGCGGGGTCGGCGGCGCCGGTGGTCGCCTCGTCGCCCCGATAGACGCCGCCGTTGTTCAGGATGACGACGGTGACCGGCAGTCGGTACCGGCAGATGGTCTCGATCTCCATGCCGCTGAATCCGAACGCGCTGTCGCCCTCGATGGCGACGACGGGCTGCCCGGTCTCGACGGCAGCGGCGATGGAGTAGCCCATGCCGATGCCCATGACGCCCCACGTTCCGGTGTCGAGCCGGTGCCGCGGCAACTCCATGTCGATGACATTGCGCGTCATGTCCAGTGCGTTGGCTCCTTCATTGACGACGTAGACATCCGGATTGCGTTGCAACACTGCGCGAATGGCGCCTAACGCGTTGTAGAACCGCATCGGGTGCGGATTCTGCGCCAGCCGCTCACGCATCTTGGCGTCATTGCGGGCTTTGCGCTCCGCGATTTCACCAGTCCACTGTGCGGGGGCGGCGACCGGCCGGGCGGCCATGCCGTCCAACAGTGCCGACATCACCGACCCGATATCGCCGGCCAGCGGTGCTTCGATCGGCTGATTGCTGTCGAATTCCGAAGTGGCAATGTCGATCTGAATGAACTTGGCATCCTGGGACCATTGCGGAGATTCGCCGTGGCCCAGAAGCCAATTCAGCCGTGCCCCGACGAGCAGCACGGCATCGGCGCGGGCGATCGCAAGCGAACGGGCCGCGGCGGCCGATTGCGGGTGCGAGTCTGGCAGCAGGCCCTTGGCCATCGACATCGGCAGGAAGGGAATTCCGGTGTTCTCGACGAATTCCCGAATTTCGTTGTCGGCCTGGGCATACGCCGCTCCTTTGCCCAGCACGATCAGTGGCCGCAGGGCCGCCGCCAGCACGTCCAGTGCCCGGTCGACCGCTTCGGGTGCCGGAAGTTGGCGGGGAGCGGGGTCCACGATCCGCCAGATCGAGGCAGCGGCCGCGGTCACCTCCATGGCCTGGCCCAGCACCTCGCCGGGGATGTCGAGGTAGACACCGCCCGGCCGGCCGGAGATGGCGGTGCGAATCGCCCGTGCCACGCCGCGGCCGATGTCCTCGACCCGGGCGATCCGATACGCCGCCTTGACGAACGGCCTTGCGGCATTGAGCTGGTCGATGTCCTGGTAGTCGCCGCGCTGCAGGTCCACAATAGCCCGCCCGCTCGACCCCGAGATCTGGATCATCGGAAAGCAGTTTGTGGTGGCGTTTGCCAGTGCGGGCAGGCCGTTGAGGAATCCGGGACCCGATGTCGTCAGGCACACGCCCGGCCGTCGGGTCAGGAACCCGGCGGCGGCAGCGGCGTTGCCGGCCGAGCCTTCGTGACGGAACCCGATGTACCGGAGCCCGCCTGCCTGCGCGGTGCGTGCGAGGTCGGTAATCGGAATTCCGACGAGCCCGTAGACGGTTTCGATGTCGTTTGCCTTCAGCGCGTCCACGACGAGGTGGAAGCCGTCGGTCAACCGGGTCAGCGCGGGTGCCGGGGTGGGAGTTGCCGATTGGGTGGTCATGGTGGCGGTTCCTCTTGTCGTGGCGGTCCACCATACTTTCGTCTGGTTCTGCACCTGTGTCCAAGACGCGGTCCCTATTCGGCGATTCACGCCGTCTATCGACTGGGGTCAATAGCCGTCGGCTATCGACCGGTAGCGGATCGGTATTGGACAGCGAGTATCGCTCGACGGCAGGGTTTCCCTAGCGGCCGAAACCGCACCGCCCACAGCTGAAGGAGCCCGTAATGAAATCCGAACAGATCACCAGCGGCCGGGCGCTTGCAGAGCCGAATCCGCGCATCAGCGACGTGATTGCATTGATCGAAGCGGCAGCCGCGCGCGCACTGGACGCGCCGGCGCTCGTCGTCACTCCGGATCGGGTTCCGATCACTTATCGCGACCTGACCCGTCTGGTGGACGACCTGGCCGCGCAGCTGACCGCGGCCGGCCTGGCGCTGGGCGACCGGGTGGCGCTTCGCGCGGGCAGCAACGCCGAGTTTGTCGTCGCGTTGTTGGCGGCGTTACGGGCGAATCTCATCGTGGTCCCACTGGATCCAGCGTTGCCAGTCGCCGAGCAACACGTGCGAAGCGAGGCGGCGGGCGCCAGGGTGGTGCTTGTTGACGGTGATGGGCGCGGCGACAATTCAGGACCGTCGGTGCCGTGGTGGCCGGTCGCCGTGACGGTCGGCAGCGACGGCCCGGCCGGTGAGTTCGCGGTCCATCTGGACGTGGCCACCGAGCCCAACCCGAGCAGCTCGTCCCCGGAAGGGTTGCGCCACGACGACGCCATGATCATGTTCACCGGTGGAACCACCGGATTGCCCAAAATGGTCCCGTGGACGCACGACAACATCGCCAGCTCGGTGCGCGCCATCATCGCCGGATACCTGCTGGGCCCACAGGATGCGACGGTGGCGGTGATGCCGCTCTACCACGGCCACGGGCTGATCTCCGCATTGCTGTCGACCCTGGCATCCGGCGGGACGGTGTTGTTGCCCGCTCGCGGAAAATTCTCGGCGCACACATTCTGGGACGACATCAACGCCGTCGGGGCGACCTGGTATACAGCCGTGCCAACGATCCATCAGATTCTGCTGGAGCGAATCGCAACAGGACGGACGGAAAACCCAAGGGCGAAATTGCGTTTCATCCGCAGCTGCAGTGCGCCGCTCACCCCAGAGGTGGCCCAGGCTCTGCAGGCCGAATTCTCCGCGCCGGTGCTGTGCGCCTTCGGCATGACCGAGGCCACCCACCAGGTCGCCAGTACCGGTATCGACCAGGACGTAAACCCTGCTCTGGTAACCGGACTGGTGGGCCGCTCGACCGGACCCGACATTCGCATCGCCGGACCGGAGGGGCAACCGGTCGCGCCCGGTGCTGTCGGCGAGGTCTGGCTGCGTGGCCGCACCGTGGTGCGCGGCTACCTCGGTGACCCGAAGATCACCGCCGCGAACTTCACCGACGGCTGGCTGCGCACCGGCGACTTGGGCACGCTGTCGGAAGCGGGCGACCTCAGTATCCGCGGCCGGATCAAGGAACTCATCAATCGCGGCGGCGAGAAAATCTCGCCGGAACGCGTCGAGGGAGTGTTGGCCAATCAACCGAATATTCTGGAAGTGGCCGTGTTCGGGGTGCCGCACCCGATGTACGGCGAAGCGGTCGCGGCCGTGATCGTGCCGCGGGATACCGCTCCCACCGCCGAGGAACTCACCGAGTTCTGCCGGGACCGGTTGGCGCCCTTCGAGATTCCCGCCAGCTTCCAGGTGGCCGCCGAGTTGCCGCACACCGCCAAAGGCTCACTGGATCGTCGGGCGGTGTCCGAACGGTTCGGGCGGCAGGCGTGAAGGAGCACCGTCGATACGTAATCGCAAGCTACGCGGTGGCCTGTACCCGGGCCGCGGCCGATTCCGGCATCGGTTCATAGCGCGCGAACGAGCGGGTGAACGACGCCGCCCCGTGCGCGAGCGAGCGCAGGTCAATGGCGTACCGGGCCAGTTCTACTTGCGGCACTTCAGCATTCACCACCGTGCGTTCGTGACCCGCGGTGTCGGTGCCCAGCACCCGGCCGCGACGACCGGACAGGTCGCTCATCACTGCGCCGACGAAATCGTCGGGCACCAGCACCGCGATCTCGTCGATCGGCTCAAGCAGGATCACCTTCGTCGCCGCCGCGGCTTCCCGCAGCGCCAGGCCGCCGGCCATCTGGAACGCGAAGTCCGACGAGTCGACGCTGTGTGCCTTGCCGTCGAGCAACGTCACGCGCACGTCTACCACCGGATAACCGGCGTGCACACCCTTTTCCATCTGCGCGCGGACACCCTTCTCCACGCTGGGAATGAAATTGCGCGGCACCGCGCCGCCGACCACCTTGTCGACGAATTCGAATCCGGAGCCCTCCGGAAGTGGCTCGACTTCGATGTCGCATACCGCGTACTGGCCGTGTCCGCCGGACTGCTTGACATGGCGGCCGTGCCCTTTTGCTTTGCCGGCGAGGGTTTCTCGTAGCGGCACTCGTAGTTCGACGGTATCCACGGTGACGCCGTACCTGTTGGCCAGCGCGTCGAGCACGACCCCGACGTGTGCCTCCCCCATGCACCAGAGCACCACTTGATGGGTCTCCGGGTTCTGCTCGATCCGCAATGTCGGGTCTTCGGCGGACAGCCGGCCCAGGCCGACCGAGAGTTTGTCCTCGTCGGTTTTTGCGTGCGCCGCAATGGCGACCGGTAGCAGCGGTTCGGGCATGGTCCAGGGTTTCAGCACCAACGGCTCGGACTTGTCGGACAGCGTGTCACCGGTTTCGGCGCGGCTCAGCTTGCCGATAGCGCAGATGTCTCCGGCCACCACCGCTGGGGCCGGACGCTGCTGCTTGCCGAGCGGAAACGACAGCACCCCGATGCGCTCGTCTTCGTCGTGGTCCGCATGGTGGTGGCCATTCATTTGGGATCCGCCCGGAGATCCCGTGTTGTCACCGCCGAAGAAAGATGAGAAGTGGCCCGACACATGGACCGTCGCGTCCGGCTTGATCGTCCCGGAGAACACGCGGACCAGACTGACCCGCCCGACGTAGGGATCGGACGTCGTCTTCACCACTTCGGCAAGCAACGGCGCGTTGACATCGCAGGCCAAGTTTTGACGGGTGGCCCCCTGGGGGGTGAAGACCTCAGGAAGCGGATGTTCCGTGGGCGACGGGAAGCCGCGGGTCGCGACCTCGAGCAATTCGCGGGTGCCGATGCCGGTGCTACTGCATACCGGGATCACCGGGAAGAACGAACCGCGGGCGACGGCCTTCTCCAGATCCTGGATGAGGATCGATTCGTCGATCGACTCACCGCCGAGGTAACGCTCCATCAAGGACTCGTCCTCGGACTCCTCGATGATTCCTTCAATCAGGGTGGCGCGCGCTTCCTCGATCCGGTCGGCCTCGGATTCCTCGGGCGACGACTCGGTGCGCTTGCCGTCGGCATATGTGTACTGGGTTTGTGACAACAGTCCGATCAGCCCGGCGCAGTTGGATTGGGACGTCGGTAGGTAAAGCGGTAAAACCTTGTCCCCGAAAGCGTTCTGCGCGGCCGCCAAGGCCTCCGGGTAGTTCGCGCGGGTGTGGTCGAGCTTGGTGATGACCACCGCTCGGGGCATGCCGACACCGCTGCACTCCTGCCACAGGGACTTGGTGGGCTCGTCGACGCCCTCGTTGGCCGCGATGACGAACAGGGCACAGTCGGCGGCCCGCAGTCCGGCTCGCAGCTCGCCCACAAAGTCGGCGTAGCCCGGTGTGTCGATCAGGTTGATTTTGATCCCGTCGTGCGCCAAAGATGCCACGGCTACACCCACCGAACGCTGCTGCCGGATCTCGGCATCGTCAAAGTCGCAGACCGTGCTGCCGTCGGTGACCGATCCGGGCCGGGACAACACCCCGCCGGCGACCAGCAGCGCCTCGACCAGGGTGGTCTTGCCACCGCCCGACGGCCCCACCAGGACCACATTGCGGATGCCGTCCGGAGCCTTCGCGGTCGGGGCCGCACCCGCGCCCTGGGAAGCGCTCACTCTGTCGGCCATGACAATCCTCCAGTTCTCCCGGGATCTGGAAATCGGAGTCCGCCGGCGCACGCGGCGTGATCCAGCCCACAGGACGCACTAGCAACTTTTCCCCCAACCGCCGCCCAGCACAAGGGTCGGTCGGCACCGGGGAATCAGGCGTGCCAGCTGGACCAGCGGGCAGCGGTGATCGTGATCACCGGCCCGTCGAGCGAAACAGACTGGTATTGCTCATATTTGGCGCGCAGCAACCGGTATCCGGTGCGCAGTGCTTCGCCGTCGCCCGCAATGGCGGCGCGGCCGTCGACCCGCACCCACCACAATTGGGTCCAGTCGTCGGCGTAATGGTCGACGAGCAGACTGACGGCCGGGGTTTTTTCGATGTTGGCGAGCCGGCGCAGTCGCTGGGTGGTCTTCGGCTTGGCGTCCACCGCGGTGTAGATGACATGCCGATCGAGCGCGAACACCACCGGCACCAGATGCGGGGTGCCCTCGGGTGTGACCGTGGCCAGCCGCGCGACCGGAGATCGCGCGAACCAGACGCGTGGGTCGAAGTCCACGGCTGCAGCCTACGGAAGCCGAGCGCGCTGGATCAGCCATACGCGCTGTCGCCCGAAGTCGAATGCATTGTCGGTGATGTCAGTCACCATCTCAGGCATTCGATTAGGCCACCGATTAGGTCACAGCGGTGCGGGTCCGATTACGCTGCAATAGCGCGGCCCTCATTTGGCGAAAACCCTTCCGGGAATTTCAACGAATTAGGGCCTGACCACCGAATAACTGGGTATCTGGATTACGGTGGTGTAGACAACGCCGCGCCGCCCGACCTTACGGCTGGGACAATTTGGTTATTAGCCCGACGCAGGAGGATTACGGGATGAGCAAATCGCGCCACCGCACATACAGGTGGTCATGGTTGGTCGCCGTGTTGGTTCTAGTCGGCGGACTGGGCTTGGCAACACCGCCGGCGCCCGCGCACGCGGCGCCGCTCAAAGAATTTCCCGCTGCTCCGCTTGACCCGTCGGCGCTGGTCGGCCAGGTGGGTCCGCAGGTGGTCAACATCAACACCAAACTCGGTTACAACAACGCGGTAGGTGCCGGCACCGGCATCGTGATCGACCCCAACGGCGTCGTGCTGACCAACAACCACGTGATCTCGGGTGCCACCGACATAAGCGCGTTCAGTGTCGGCGACGGGCGAACCTACGGCGTCGACGTAATCGGATACGACCGCACCCAGGACGTCGCGGTGCTGCAGCTTCGCGGCGCCGGCGGCCTGCCGACCGCTGCGATCGGCGGCGGGGTTTCGGTCGGCGAGCCCGTCGTGGCGATGGGTAACACCGGTGGTCAGGGTGGCACCCCGCGTGCGGTGGCCGGCAAGGTGATCGCCGTCGGGCAGACCGTGGCGGCCTCGGACTCCCTGACCGGTGCCGCGGAGACGCTGAACGGCCTGATCCAGTTCGACGGCGCGATCCAGCCAGGTGATTCGGGCGGCCCGGTGGTCAACGGCAGCGGACAGGTGGTGGGTATGAACACCGCCGCCTCGGAGAACTTCCAGATGTCCCAGGGCGGGCAGGGCTTCGCCATCCCGATCGGTACCGCGATAAACGTCGCCAACCAGATCCGGTCCGGCGGTGGGGGTGGCACTGTCCACGTCGGCCCCACGGCGTTCCTCGGCCTGGGCGTGGTCGACAACAATGGCAGCGGTGCACGGGTCCAGCGAGTGGTGGGCAACGCTCCCGCCGCATCGGTCGGGATCGCCAACGGTGACCTGATCACCGCGCTCGACAACGTGCCGATCAACTCGGCCACCGCAATGTCAGATGCCCTCAACGGCCACCATCCCGGCGACGTCGTCTCCATCAGCTTCACCTCCAAGTCCGGGGTAGCGCGCACGGAGAACGTGACCTTGGCGGAGGGTCCGCCGGCCTGATCTGGCGGCGGGCTGGGAGTTGCGGTAGGCCAATTCATTTGGTATTAGCCGTGATTCACTGCCCTGTTCGGGACATGTCGTCTCGCGTGATTCTTAAAGAGGTGCGTCGGGTACACGTGGAACCGTGGATTTGATGAATGACGCGATAGAGCCCTCCAGGCACGATTCCGCGCACCATCCCGCAGATGGCAGTC
>JAVROZ010000078.1:0-6133 GCA_032162485.1 Mycobacterium sp. | reverse complement strand
GCAACCGCACCGCGGGCGATCGCCTCGTTGCGTCGAAACAGCGCCGACCACCGGCAGATCACCGAAGCCCTTGCTAACGCTTACATCGTTGGTCACCTGCCCGACTTCGGTGCTGTGCAGCAGGGATCGGCGCGCAAGCTCGACCTGCCCACCTATCCGTTCCAGCATCGCGAGTACTGGTTCCGTGAACAGCGGGTCCGGCCCACCCAGACCGATGCTATGCGTACCGAAACCGTCGGGCTTCTCGAGGATGGCCGCATCGAGGAACTCGCTGCACTGCTCGACGGTGCGAGCGCCACTCAACAGACCGTCGATGTGCTGACAAAGTTTGCCGCACAACACAATCAGCAACGTCAATCCCGGTCCATCGCGGACATCCGCTACGAGATCCGTTGGGAGAAATCCGCCGCCGGGGTCTCAGGGGCGGTCGCAGATGCGGAGACCCGCGAGCGATCTGCCTGGCTCCTCATCGGCGCTGACGCCAAGGTGGTTCAGCCGTTGGTCGACGCGCTGACCGCACGTGGGCACCGGCACCGGATCCTCGCACTGCCGGCGTCCGACGCGGACGAGGAACGACTCGGAGTCGCGTTGGCCGCTGCGGTAGCAGATGAACCCACGCTGCGTATCCTGCATCTCGCGGCCCTCAGCCCGGACAGTGCAACATCGACGCAATCGCTGTTGCGGATGCAACACCGAATCCTGGGCGGGACACGGCGACTCTTCCGCGCCGCGGGTGCCGCTGAGCTTCGCACCCCTATCTGGGTGGTAACCCGCGGCGCACAACGGGCCACCAACGCGGACAAGGTGTCACCGGTGCAGTCTTGCCTGTGGGGGTTCGGACGTGCCGCCGGGCTGGAATATCCACGACTGTGGGGCGGACTGGCAGATTTGTCTGCAGGCGGTGCCTTAGACGACGGGGTGTGGTCCCGGTTGATCGATCAGCTGGTGGCAGCACCGGCCGGTGAAGACCAAATCGCGGTGCGGGATGAAGCGGTCTTTGTTCCCCGGTTGACCCGATGCGCGGGGCTGCCGACCGCAACACCGCTGACACTGCGGGATGACGCAACATATCTGGTGACCGGTGGTCTGGGTGCCCTCGGATTGGAGATCGCCGGATATCTGGCCGCGCACGGCGCCCGGCAACTGGTGCTGACCGGTCGACGCTCGCCCAGCGATGCCGCGCAACAACGCATCGATGCGTTACGCGAACAGTGCGGCTGCGAGATTCGGGTTATCGCGGCCGATGTTGCCAATCCGCACGACGTCGCTCGGCTCTTGGCCACCGTGCAGGCCGAGCTACCGCCGCTGGCCGGCATCGTCCATGCCGCCGGCGAGATCGGTACCACCCCGCTGCAAACCTTAGACGACGCCGAACTAGATCGAGTGTTCTCGGGGAAGGTTTGGGGTGCTTGGCATTTGAGCGAAGCTGCAGCGGATCTGCAACTCGACTTCTTCCTAAGCACCTCCTCGATCTCCGCGGTATGGGGCAGCTTCGGCCAGAGCGCTTACGGCGCGGCCAACGCCTTCCTTGACGGGTTGGCCTGGCGACTGCGTGAGCAGGGTGTTGCTGGGATCAGCGTCAACTTCGGTCCATGGATGTCGGGGTCGGGGGGCATGGCCGACGAGGACGCCCGTGCGCAACTGGTTCGGCGGGGTATCCGAGCATTGGCGCCTGCTGATGCGCTGGCGGGGATGGCCGAGCTCTTAGTGGCTTCTTCAGGACGAGGGGCATCACACGGGACGGTGGCCCGCATCGACTGGGCCCGCTTCCTGCCGCTCTACCAGCTAACGGGCAAGCGGTCGTTTTTCGCGCAGTTGGAGGTTGAGGTCCCCGATTCGGCGCCGGCGGCGACAACGTCTGGGACCACCCAATTGGTCGAGCGGCTAACCGTCGCTCCGGTGCAGCAGCGGAAGAAACTTGTCTTGGACTATCTGCGCGACGTCGTCGTGGAGGTGACACGGATCGATGCGGCGGAGATCCGCGAGGAGGCCGGATTCTTCGACCTCGGCATGGATTCGCTGATGGCCGTCGAACTGCGTCGTCGGATCGAGCATGCCGTGGGCGAGGAGTTGCCTGCGACCCTCGCGATGGACTATCCACGCCTGGTCGACGTGGCGGACTACTTGCTGGGCGAGGTACTCGGCATCAGTGCACCGACGCCCAGCGCACAGGTGCCGGCCGCGGCGGCCCCGGTGATGATGACGAATGGCGCTGATGAGCCGATAGCGATCGTCGCGGTGGCCTGTCGCTTTCCGGGCGCGCCCGATCCCGACGCATTCTGGGACGTGCTGTCCGGCGGTGTCGATGCGATCCGGGAGATCCCGGATGACCGCTTCGACATCGACGAGTATTACGACCCGGATCCAGAGGCACGCGGCAAGATTTACACGCGCTACGGCGGATTCCTCGACACAATCGACGGATTCGATCCGGAGTTCTTCGGTATTTCCCCGCGCGAGGCCGTGTGGATGGATCCGCAGCAGCGGTTGATGCTGGAAATTGCGTGGGAGGGTCTAGAACGCGCCGGGTATTCGCCTGCGGCGTTGCGCGGCAGCCGAAGCGGCGTATTCGTGGGCGTCGCTGCTAACGAGTATTCGCAGCTGCAGTCCGGCAACTCGGTCGAGACCATCGAAGCCCATTTCATCACCGGCAATGCGCTCAATGTCATCGCAGGCCGGGTAGCGTTCGCGCTCGGACTCGAGGGACCGGCGATGGCGGTGGATACCGCCTGCAGCGCGTCGCTGGTCGCCGTCCATCAGGCCTGCCAGGCATTGCACTCCGGTGACTGCGATTTGGCGCTGGCCGGTGGTGTGAACGTCTTGGTGAGCCCGGCATCCATGATCGCCACCTCGCGCGCCAGAATGCTGTCCTCGGACGGTCGATGCAAGACCTTCGACGCCGCCGCCGACGGCTATGTGCGCAGTGAAGGATGCGGGATTCTGGTGCTCAAGAGGCTCAGTGATGCGGAGCGCGACGGTGATGCGATTCGCGCGGTCATCCGTAGCAGCGCAGTCAATCAGGACGGCGCTTCCAGTGGTTTGACGGTGCCCAACGGAGGTGCACAGCAACGGCTTATCACCACAGCGCTGGCTCGTGCCGGCCTTGCCGGTCGGGATGTCGATTACCTTGAGGCGCACGGCACCGGCACATCGCTGGGCGACCCGATCGAGGTCCAGGCCGCCGCGGCTGTCTACGGTGCCGGCCGTGACTCGAACCGCCCGCTGCTGATCGGATCGGTGAAGACCAACATCGGGCATCTCGAGTCGGCAGCGGGAATCGCAGGTCTGATCAAGGTCGTGTTGTCCCTTCAGCACGACGTTCTGCCGCAGAACCTGCACTTTGAGAATCCCTCCCCGCATATTCCGTGGGATTCCCTGCCGATCCGTGTCGTTGACAAGGCGATTCCATGGCAGGCCAGCGGCAGGCCGCGACGGGCCGGCATAAGTTCGTTCGGGTTCTCCGGCACGAACGCACACGTCCTAATCGAGGAGGCGCCACCGCAATCCGCAGTGGCAAACGAATTCTCGGCAGGCGACGTCTTGGTCGACGTCACCGCGGCGTCGGAGTCGGGCGTATCGGCTGAACCAGTCTGCGTGCTGCCGCTGTCGGCACGCTCTCCGCAGGCGCTGGTGGCGTTGGGGCAGCGATATCGGGCTTGGCTGGACGCGCACCCAACGGTCGACATCACCGATGTGTGCTTCACGGCCGGGGCCGGGCGATCGCATTTCGAACACCGGGCCGCGCTAGTCGTGGATTCGGTCCGGGGCGCCCGCGAGCTACTGGCCGACTTGGCCGACAACCGGCTGCGACCGGGCGTGGTACGTGGGGAGTGCGCTGACCCGCCGACGACGGCGTGGTTGTTCACCGGGCAGGGCAGCCAGTACCCGGGGATGGCGCGCGAGTTGTTCGACGCCGAGCCTGTATTCGCCGATGTCGTGACACGATGCGCGGACGCGGTCGACGGTATGCTGCCGCGTCCGTTGCTGGAGGTGCTGTTCGCGACCGACAGGGATGCCGGCGGTGAAGCCGGAAAAACACTGCGGCACACCTCTTTTGCTCAGCCAGCGCTTTTCGCCGTCGAGATGGGCCTGGCCCGGCTGTGGCGGTCGTGGGGCATCGAGCCCGACGTCGTGCTCGGGCACAGCGTGGGCCAGTATGCGGCGGCATGTGTGGCCGAAGTGTTCAGCCTCGAGGACGGGGCACGGTTGATTGCCGAACGCGGCCGGTTGTTCGGCAGTCTGCCCGAGGGCGGGCGAATGGTGGCGGTCTTCGCCGACGCCGAGCACGTCGAGGACATTGCGGACAGATTCCCGCGGGTTTCGGTCGCCGCCTACAACGGCCGTAACACGGTGCTGTCGGGGCCGAGTGTGGATCTGGAACAGATGGTCGCCACTTTCAGCGATGACGGGATCCGCTGCACCTGGCTGGACACCAGTCACGCCTTCCATTCTGAGTTGCTGGAGCCGGTGCTCGACGAATTCGAGTCGTACGCACGAAGGTTCGAATTCGCAGTTCCGACTCGGCCGCTGGTGTGCAACCGCACCGGGGCGGTCCTTACGGCGGAAACTCTGCTGGACGCCCAATATTGGCGACGGCATTCCCGCGAGCCGGTGCAGTTCGGCGAGAGCGTGCGCACGGTGGCGGCGCTGGGATGCTCGGTGTTGATAGAGATCGGTCCGCAACCGATTCTCACCGGCGCTGCTGTGCAGGTCTGGCCGGAACACACGGCCGCGCCGCGTGGGATCGTTTCGCTGCGCAAGGGCGTCGATGCCCGGCGTCAGATAGCGGAAGCGCTTGCCGCCGCCTATGTCGCCGGGCATCGGCCCGAGTTCGCTGCGCTGCAACACAGGCCACGCCGCAGGCTCGAACTACCCACCTATGCTTTCCAGCGCCGTCGGTTCTGGCTCAAGACTTCCGACATGGCCGTCGACGGCGCTGCTGGCTCAGGAATCTGTGGGAGCGCAAAGGATCTCGCCTCCGGTGACACCATCTACACCAGCCGGTGGTCCATCAAATCGCAACCGTGGTTGTCGGATCACGTCATCTACGGCACCGTTGTCGTTCCGGGCGCGACATACGCGGCGATGGCCCTTAACGCAGTTGGGACGCCGGCGCAGGTGCGCGATGTCTTCTTCTACGAACCGATCATCCTGGGTGACAAGAATTCGCGTGAGGTGCAGCTGACGTTGCATCCGATCGATGACGGCGGATGGACGTTCCAGGTACACAGCCGCCCATACGGTGAGCGCGATGCTGAGTGGTCGTTGAACGCCGATGGCCGGATCGTCACCAGTTTCGAGGACGAGCCGCCAACGGAGCCGACAGATTCCATCGATGCCGCGTGCGAGCGGTTGAGCCGCACGCGTCCGCAGCAGCTGTTCGACACCTTCGCCGACATGGAGCTGGCATGGGGTCCCACTTGGTCCACTTCGCTGAAATCGCTCTGGGCCGGTGACGGCGAGGCGGTTGGCGATGTTGCCATCGCCGATGAGCTCGCCGCACAGCTCGGTAGCGAGCCGATTCATCCGGTGCTGCTGGACCTGTGCACCGGGATCGCCTTCCCGGCCTTCCCAGCGGTTCTCGCGGCGACCGAACACGGCGAGGACCCGGCCGATCTGTACTTGCCGCTGCGTTATGGGCGGGTGTTCCTGCGTGAGCGGATGCCGCGGCGGTTTTATTGCCGCGCGCGGTGGCAGGCTGGCGGTGTCGACAGCGAAACGCAGGTCTTCGACCTCGATTTCGTGGATCGGGAAGGTCGCCAGCTGGGCGGAATTCGCGAGTTCACGGTCAAACGAGCGCCCCGAGAGGCGTTGTTGCGCGGGCTCGGCGGCGACGCTACCCGGAACCTCTATACCCTCGGCTGGCAGGAGGTACCGCCGCCGGCGTCGAGCAACGCTGCCGCGAAGGGCGAAGGCAGCTGGCTGATCGCCGGATTTGACGAACTGGCGGCCGAAATGGCAAGTGCTGTCTCGTTGGACCGTGCCTCAATTTCAGTGGATCCGGAGCCCTGGAAGCGGCTGTTCGTAGCGGCCCAGGAGCGCGGTGCCCCGGTCTGCGGCATCGTCTGGCGCAGCACCAGGCGACCCAGCGCAGAAGAGTCGAGCGCCGAATTCGCCTCGCGGCTGGAGATCG
>JAVROZ010000077.1:0-4640 GCA_032162485.1 Mycobacterium sp. | reverse complement strand
TCTGGAAGTAACCGATTCCGCCTGGCTTCAAGACCCGAACAAATTCGGCCATGTAGCGCTCCGACAAGGTCGGCGGCATGTGTTGGAGCACAAGAAGACTGAAAACGAAATCGAAAGTCTCGTCGGGAAAAACCGTCAGATCGTCGCGTTCGTTGAGCACGAACTGGCACCGCGACCCCCGCTTGTTGGCGGTGCGCGCACCCTCGATCATGCTCGCGGCAATGTCGACGCCAACCGCCTCATCGAAGCGATCAGCCAACGGCTGCGTGAGTCGACCCAAACCGCAACCGAAGTCGAGGGCTCGACCGCGCCCCCACTCGATGTCGAGCGACTCGAGGTAGGCAAACTCTGTCGCGACTTCCTGCTCCCCGGTGCTAAAGAATTCCTCCGGATCCCAGTGTTGACTCTGCGGCGTCGTCAGAATCGCCCACATGGGATTGGAGTGACCTAGCGAATCCCACGTGCGACCCAACGATTCGAGTTCACCCATGCGATAACTGTCCTCTTCAATCGAGCTGGAAACAAACGCCACACTGGCACAGTCGGCGAGCCCTCGGAGCCGCACCTGCAAAGTAAGCCGAGGAACGATGCGCTACGCCTCAGCAGCTTACCTACCGATGACGCGGAAGCGCTTCGCGGACGACCCCGCATGATTGCTGATCGACCCAATGCCGGCGTGTCGTGGACTACACGGGACGACTGCGCTCTTCCCGCCGGGTAGGCAGCTTCGGCCCATCGAAGACCCATGCCAGCCCAACGCGGCGTAAAACGGTCGACAACAGGAGTGAGCCTGCAACGCCAGCAATAAAGCAGGCCGCTACGAGCACTACCACCGAATGAATACCAAGCATTACCAAGATGATTCGACATCCCGATGCCATGATGATGTGCGCCAGGAAGATGTCGAGGGACCGTCGACCGCACAAGGCGAGGATGCTCCAGGACCGCGTTGCTCGGGCGAATAGCAGCACGGCTGCCGACATCGCCACCGAAAGCGCGACACCGACCCCCACGGTGGCCACGGTGCGGCTCACCCATCCGGCTGTCGGTGGCGTGGCGTGTGTCACTACAGCAATGAATGTGCCGAAGGCGAACAATCCGAGACCACCGGCACCGGCCGCGACGGACGGAATCTTCCGCAGACCCGACTGGAGCCTGTCGACACCGAGGATCATTCCGCCAACGAAGAAGACGATCAGCCCAAGACCTTGCGTTCCGATCATCCCGAGGTCGAGGCCCCACAGAGCGATGCTGATCACCGCCGCAAGACCCAGCACCCATGGCGCACGTTCCGACTGCCACGGCCGCATTGGTACGAACACCAGCGTGGCGATCGCGAGAAATGGCAGGTACCACAACTGGCCGGTCGGAGCCCAGAACCTGAACAACATGCCCATCGAACTCGGATTATTGACCAGGTGGGACGCCAGTAGCTGGACCGAGCCCTGCACTACGGTCCAGATCACATAAATGGCGAGAAACTGAAACGTCCGCTCCTGCAGATATCTACCTAAGGAGCGCTTGCCCAGCGACTTGGCCACGAATATCCCACTGAGGAACGCAAAGACGCTGAGTTCCCATATACACAGCACGCGGTCCACTTCGGGAAACCAGGCCGCATGTCCCAGCAGATGGCCGGCGTTGAGGCCCCGCAGCACGTGGGTCAAGACGATGCCGAAAACGGCGACACCACGAGCGACATCGATGCTGGCGTCTCGCGAGCGTTGGCCTTCCTTCGTAGTGGCGACCTTCGCTGGCGGCAGCTCGGTAGCCCGTGCTTCATTGCTCATTGGCTCAACGCGCCGACTATCGCCCTGAAAGCGCGCCGGCGCGCTGTCGACATTCGCAGCTTCCACTGTGTACCACCTCAGCCTCACAGCGCGGGCCAGGTGAGTGGCTCAGCGCGGTACCCCCGTATGCCTCAGGCCTTCTGGTCCTTTTACATACCGTTCATATAAGATTATACGGGAATGCATACCGTTTGACATGTCAACGGCTGGGTAACCGTATCTCTGTTACTCTAAACGGGTGCGCCGTTTAGATCTGGGATGATAGGCGGTTACAAACCGTGGGGGAACAACAGACTTTAGCGGGCGAAGCGCTGTCGCGTAGCGAATCGGCGCCGCACGCGTCCATCACAACGACCGAGGGCATCGACGCGGCTGCGGTACCGGATCAGCCAGCAGCAGGGACGACGAAATCGCTTGGACGGGCGACCTTCGAGAGGTTTGGCGCGATCCACCGCTTCGATGCCTTGGATGGCTTGCGCGCGCTGAGTGTGATCGCGGTGATCTGGCACCACACCTCCGGTCGGCCGGGTCCGGCGATCTCCAGCAGGGGCGACTTTGCGCCCGATCTCTTTTTCGCGATCAGCGGATTCCTGATCTGCACACTGCTGATCCGCGAGCACAACAAGCACGGGCGAATCTCGTTGCGCAAGTTCTATATCCGCCGGACGTTGCGCATCTTCCCGCTCTACTATGCGACGCTGCTGCTGTGCATCGGGACCACGCTGGTCGCGACATCGCGACACAACGACCCCGTGGAGCAGCGATTCCTCCAGCACCTGCCCGCGTTCGCCACCTACACCTCCAACTGGGTCGTCGAGCAGGGCGACAAGTTCTATCTGGCGTGGACGCTTGCGACCGAGGAGCAGTTCTACCTGCTGTGGCCACCCCTACTGATCGCGGCGCTGGCGATAGGGAAACGAAAGACCTGGGTGCCGCTGCTTGTCTTGGGCGTGCTGATCGTCATCTCGCAGGGATCCCGTTTCGTGCTCGACACGTCGGTACTACCTGGGCGGATCCCTTCGAGCATGTCATTGTCGATCCTGCTCTCCTGTGCTGCGGCGCTCACGGTGAGCACTCCGCGCGGATTCGCATTGCTGGCAAGCGTTCTCGGACGGCGTTGGTCGGCACCGGCTGTTGCGCTGACGTTGTTGGCAGTGCTTGCATTCGCGCCGCAGCAGCAGCTCACCCAGGTGTTGATCGTCTGCCTGGTGGTCAGCGTCTGCCTGCTCGAACGCACGCCGCTGCACCCACTGCTGCAGTGGCGGCCGCTGGTATTCGTCGGGGTGATCAGCTACGGCGTATATCTGCTGCACATGCTGGGCGCCAACATGATCAGTAAGTTCCTCCATCAAAGTGACGGGCTGGTGCTGTTCGCCGCCACGATCTTCACCTCGATCATCGCCGGGTACCTCAGCTTCCGATACTTTGAGACTCCGGTGTTGAAGTTCAAACGGCGCTTTGAAACCAACAGCCAACGCCAGGGCGACGAGCTCACCCGCATCACCATCAAGTCAGGCGAGAGTCGAACTGCCCGCGTTGGCGCCCGGGTGCGCAGCCTGATCGGCGTGACGCGATGATCCCGGAGATTCGCCAACCGCAACGGCGCCCGGCTCAGGTGCCGCGGTCGGGCCGAGACCCAATTCCCTACCGAATTCGACAAATTCAGTCCAGAGGCATAGGAGTGCATCATGGCGACGTATCCCCCCGGCCTGCACCATTCAGCGATGTGGGACCAATTCAAGAACGTGTGCGGCGACTTGATCAGAAGCGGCAACCACAAAGACATCTGTGAAATCGGTGCGGGCAGAGACCCACTCTTCACGCTGGAAGAGATCGAAGAACTCGGAGTCAACTACACCGTCGTCGATGTGGACGCGGGCGAGCTGGAGCTTCTCCCCGAGGGATTCCATGCACTGGTAGCCGACCTGTGCGAACCCGGCGTGATCGGCGTCGGCAACCAGTTCGACTTCATCTTGTCCCGAACGGCCGCGGAGCACATGCGCGACGGAGAGATGATGCATCGAAATGTCCTCGCGTTGCTGCGACCTGGCGGCGAGGCGATCCATATGTTCCCGACGCTTTACCACCCCATTTTTGCGGTGAACCGGATACTCCCGGGCTGGGTCAGCGATGTGCTACTCAACCGATACGATCCCCGCGCGAAGCCCAAATTCAAGGCCTACTACTCGATGTGCCGTGGCCCGTCCCGGCGCGTCCTGCGCAGGCTCACCGCGCTGGGCTTCATCGTCGCCGAACATCGTCCGTTCTACGGGCATGACTACTTCAAGAACATTGGTGTGCTGCGGCAGATCGACGACGGGTTCTCCGCTTGGGCGGCGCGTCGCCGCAACCCGTATTTCACTACGTATGCCTGGTTGCGGGTACGTAAGCCTGCGGCTCACGAAGGCCCTATCCAAACGCACTGACAGGACAAATCAACCCTGGCCGAGCGTTGCGATTCGCGACGCTCCCGATCTCGCCTATTCGATGGGCTTCACGCTGACCGGATTGCTGCCCGTTGTCTCCCATTGCAGCACCGGGCGAATGTTGCAGGCCGACGGCATCTTCCGCGACGAAGATCAACGGGAGCTTGTCAATCCATCAACGCCTTGGCCGCCGGCTTCAAGCTGAAATCTCTACGCACCAAGCCGAAGTTCTGCTGGATATCACTACGGTCCGTGCCCGCGTCGCGAAGTTCGTAGTAAATGAGCGGACCCGCCCAGTCCCAGGTTTGGACCTGACGGCGGGACTGCACGATCGTTGCGGCCTGACCCGTCGGCGACATTGCGCCGGGAACGCTCCCGGTAGCGGCCCCGAACTCGGTGATCCAGATCTTCTTTCCGGCGTCCC
>JAVROZ010000076.1:0-3252 GCA_032162485.1 Mycobacterium sp. | reverse complement strand
ACTGCATTCCTGGCCGGGAGCCGCGAGCGGCAACCGGACCATGTATTGACCCGATTGTCCATGTGCAATAACCTGGGCCATTCGCCCCAGGATCTGTGGTGTGGACTCCACGAGGAGACGCAAGTGGGCCAACTTGTTTCGGTCAATGTGGGCATGCCGAAAGATGTTCCGTGGCGCGACAAGATCGTGCACACCGGGATCTGGAAGACACCGGTGGACGGACCGGTCATGGCTTGCCGGCTCAACCTCGACGGTGATGGCCAAGGTGACCTCGGCGGCCATGGCGGTGAACAACGGGCAGTGCTGGTCTACCAGACCGAGTCGTATGACTTCTGGGCAAAATTTCTCCAGCGCGACGACCTGCGACCGGGGCATTTCGGGGAGAACTTCACCGTCAGCGGACTTGCCGACGACGATGTCTGCATCGGCGACCGGTACCGCATTGGTGGCGCGGAGTTCGAGGTCACCCAACCACGTGTCACGTGCTTTCGGATCGGCCTGCGTCTCGACGAGCCGGAGATGCCCAATCTGCTTGTGGCTCAGCGGCGTCCGGGATTTTACTGCCGGGTGATCACCGAAGGGAAGGTGCAGGCCGGCGACGATATCGTACGGACCCGCCGCGGTCGTCACCAACTCAGCGTTTCCGACATCGACGCGTTGCTCTATCTGCCAGACCGAAACATCGACCAACTCCGCAAGATCGTCGACGTCGCAGCGCTGAGCCCCGGCTGGCAGCAGTCCTTCCACGAGCTGCTGGCCGCACATGAAGGCTCCGGTGTCGCGGAGGTACCGCCGATCGGAGTTGAGCCGGGCTGGAACGGATTTCGCCGGTTGCGGGTGATCGCTGTGCACCGGGAGAGCCCGTCGGTGTTATCGATTCGGCTGGGGGCCGATGACTCCGCCCCGCTGCCACCGGGACTTCCGGGTCAGTACCTGACGGTGCGAATCCCCGGTGCGGCAGAGCCTGCACCACTGCGCAGCTACTCCCTGTCGGGTGCGCCCCGCAACGGCGAGTACCGCATCAGCGTCAAACGCGAAGACAACGGCGTCGTGAGCCGTTGGCTGCACACCCACATCGAGCCTGGATCGGTCATTGAGGCCGCCGCTCCGCGGGGCGACTTCTGTCTCACCGACGACAACACTCCGGTCATCCTGCTTTCTGCGGGCATCGGGGTCACGCCGGTGCTTGCGATGTTGCATGCGTTGTCGGCCGCGGACAGCCACCGCGACATCTGGTGGTTGCACACTGCCCGGAACCGCGAAACCGATGCATTCGCCACGGAAGTAACGGATTTGACCAAAGCGCTGCCGCTAGCGCGACAGCTGTTGTTCTACACCGAAACTCAGGGCCGTTTGGACCGCCACGCCATCGCCGCGCTGGGCCTGCCGACCAATGGTGTCGCCTATCTTTGCGGCCCAACAAAATTCATGACCGACATGCATGATGCCCTGGTCGCCATCGGCATGGATCCCGCACAAATCCGCAGTGAATTGTTCGGCGCCTTGCCGGCGATCAACCCGGGTGTAGTTGGCGCACCGCGGAAACCGCCGCACCCGCCCGCCGGGCCACCGGGCACCGGGCCGTCGATCACCTTCGCGCGCAGCGGGTTGACGGTCAACTGGTCACCGGACTGCGGGACCATCCTCGACCTCGCTGAATCCTGCGATGTTCCGACCCGGTTCTCCTGTCGGAGCGGGGTCTGTCACATGTGCGTCACCGGTGTCGTCGCGGGAACGACGACCTACATTCAACCGCCGCTCGAACTGCCCAAGGCCGGCGAGGTGCTCATCTGCTCGGCTGCGCCGACAAGCGATCTGGTGTTGGACCTTTAACCATCATGGCGCGATGCGGCTCGCATGTTCAAGCGCAGCAAGGGCCATGATCTCGCTTCGCACCGTCGCAGGGCTCAATCCGCGGAGACCGTTGGTGGCAAAATGACGGCACTAGGCGCGTCGTGAGCGTCCTGCTAACCAACTCGCGTTCGCTCAACTCCCCGTGCAGCCGAACGAAGTGGACGAGTCGGCCCGTTCAACCACAAAACATTTATTCATTTTACTTAATAGAATCACTGGACGCCACGGTCGCGCAGTGGGTAGCCTACGTCCATGTCGAGCGTGGCTTGGTGGCGCGTTAACTAGGTCACGGTTGATGGGGACACACGCTTGCGGGGATGCCGGTCGAGTTCGAAGACCCTGCGCCTCAGCCACACTGGGAGTGGCTACCGCGCACGGGCGTGGTATCGACGCTTCCGAATCCGAGTACGCGATTGCGTCCAGGGTGGTATTCGGCCGCACAGCGCCCGCTGCCCAGTACCACCGACCGCATTCGGTGGTTAAGAAGGGAGGGGTCACGTGCACCGTAGGTCGCTGCGCCTGCCCGCGTTGGTAGTTGCCGCCGGCGCTTTGCTGGGGATTCCGCTGGCACACGCGGACAATGACAACAACACACTCATTCCGAACAACAGGGGACTCAACGACGGTGTCGTCGCCAATGTCTTCACGGTCCAGCATCAGGCGGGCTGCAAGAACGACGTAAGGCCCAACTCCCAGCTGGAACGTGCTGCCCAGCGGCATGCCGAGGATGTGTTGAACAACCGCGCGCTCGATGGCGATATTGGTTCGGACGGGTCCGTCCCGCAAGATCGCGCCAACGCGGCCGGCTATCACGGCGTGGTGACAGAGACGGTGGCAATCAATCAGTCGATCGCTATCAGCGGCAACGATTTGATCAATCGCTGGTATTCGAACCCGGAGTCCTTGGGGATCATGTCGAACTGCGCCAATAGCCAAATGGGTGTCTGGTCGTTGAACAGTCCTGATCGGACTGTTGTGGTTGCTGTTTACGGAGCGCCGCAAGGAGTCGGTGGAAAGCCGCCGCTGAACACCGAAGGGGAGAACGTCCCCCTGGGTCCCCGTCCTGACTATGACGCGAGCGATGAGCTCGAGTACGCAATCAACTGGTTCCCCTGGGTTCTTCGGGGCGTGTACCCGCCGCCGGGCAATCCTCCGGAGTAGGGCAGGAGTCGAAACTGTTACCCGCAATGATGCACCGGTCGGTTCAGGGAGTTATCGCGGCGATCGTCGGGATCGGCGGGACTGTTGTTGCAACCGCAGCGCCGGCGGAGGCTGACGCCGTCGCATATCTATTGAACGTGACGGTTCGACCCGGTTATAACTTTTCCAACTCCCAGCAGGCCCTTGCGTATGGTCAGGGGATCTGCGACAAGATTTCGCGAGGCGACGGTTATGCCC
>JAVROZ010000075.1:0-9486 GCA_032162485.1 Mycobacterium sp. | reverse complement strand
TCCGTCGCGGCCGAAGCGACCCGCGTGGGGATGCCCTACGTGAACCAGCGCTGGCTCGGTGGCATGCTGACCAACTTCTCCACCGTGCACAAGCGTCTGCAGCGGCTCAAGGAGCTCGAGGCGATGGAGCAGACCGGTGGCTTCGAGGGCCGCACCAAGAAAGAAATCTTGATGCTGACCCGCGAGAAGAACAAGCTCGAGCGCAGCCTCGGTGGTATCCGCGACATGGCCAAGGTGCCGTCGGCGATCTGGGTCGTCGACACCAACAAGGAGCACATCGCCGTCGGCGAAGCCCGCAAGCTGGGCATCCCCGTCATCGCGATCCTGGACACCAACTGCGACCCCGACGAGGTCGACTACCCAATCCCGGGCAACGACGACGCGATCCGCTCGGCCGCCCTGCTCACCAAGGTGATCGCGTCCGCGGTCGCCGAGGGTCTGCAGGCCCGTGCCGGTGTGGGCCGCAATGACGGCAAGCCGGAGGCCGTGGCCGCCGAACCGCTTCCCGAGTGGGAGCAGGAACTGCTGGCCGGTGCGGCCGCGACTACCGCCGCCGCTGCCCCTGTCGGCACCGACGCTGCTGCGGTCGCAACCGAAACCACAGATGGATCCTAGGAAAGGCTGAGCATTGGCGAACTACACCGCTGCCGACGTCAAGCGACTTCGGGAGCTGACCGGTGCTGGCATGCTCGACTGCAAAAATGCGCTGGTGGCGAGCGACGGCGACTTCGATAAAGCCGTCGAGGCGCTGCGGATCAAGGGCGCCAAGGACGTCGGCAAGCGTGCCGAGCGCGCGACGGCCGAAGGTCTGGTCGCGGCCAAGGATGGCGCGTTGATCGAGCTGAACAGCGAGACGGACTTCGTCGCGAAGAATGCCGAGTTCCAACAGCTGGCCAACAAGGTGGTCCAAGCGGCCGTGTCCTCGAAGGCCACGGACGTCGATGCACTTAAGGCCGCCAAGGCGGGCGACCAGACCGTCGAGGAGGCCATCGCCGCGCTGTCAGCCAAGATCGGCGAGAAGCTCGAACTTCGCCGGGTCGCCAACTTCGACGGCAAGGTTGAGACTTACCTGCACAAGCGTGCAGCCGACCTGCCGCCCGCGGTAGGCGTGCTCGTTGAGTACACCGGTGACGGTGACGGTGCCGACGCGGCACACGCGGTGGCGCTGCAGATCGCCGCGCTCAAGGCGCGTTACCTGTCTCGCGAGGACGTGCCCGAGGACGTGGTGGCCAGCGAGCGGCGTATCGCCGAGGAGACGGCCAAGGCCGAAGGCAAGCCGGAGCAGGCGCTGCCCAAGATCGTCGAGGGCCGGGTAAACGGTTTCTTCAAGGACACCGTGCTGCTCGAGCAGCCGTCGGTGTCCGACAACAAGAAGACCGTTAAAGCCCTGCTCGACGAGGCCGGCGTCACGGTGACCCGATTCGTTCGGTTCGAGGTGGGGCAGTCCTGACCCGCCGGGCGGGCTAGCGTCAGTCCATGCCTCGCGTACATGCATTTGGTGACGATGCCCTCGGTGACCTCGATGCCGTCGCGCTGGCCGAGGCCGTCCGGTCTGGCCGGCTGAGCCCAGTCGAGGTCGTCGAGGCCGCCATCGCACGCACCGAAGCCGTCAACGCCCAACTCAATGGCCTGGCTTACCGGGGTTACGACGTGGCGCGCGGCCAGGCCTCGCGCAACGCGTCTTCGGGGGCCGGGTTTTTTCACGGCGTGCCGACCTTCATCAAGGACAACGTCGACGTGGCCGGGCAGCCGTCGATGCGCGGCGCCGATGCGTGGGAACCGTATCCGGCGAGGGCGGACAGCGAAGTGGTCCGGGTGGTGCAGAGCACCGGGCTGATCTCGCTGGGCAAAACCCAGCTGTCGGAGTTCGGGTTCAGCGGTGCCGCCGAGCATGCTCGGCTGGGACCGGTGCGTAACCCGTGGAACACCGATTACACGGCGGGCGCGTCGTCGTCAGGGTCGGGGGCGTTTGTGGCCGCCGGTGTGGTGCCGATCGCGCATGCCAACGACGGCGGCGGTTCGATTCGGATTCCGGCCGCCTGCAATGGTCTGGTCGGGCTCAAGCCGTCTCGCGGACGGTTGCCGCTGGACCCGGAGCTGCGCCGGATGCCGGTGGTCATTGTCGCCAACGGGGTCCTGACCCGGTCGGTCCGCGACACCGCAGCCTTCTACCGCGAAGCTGAGCGCGCCTTCCGGCACCCCAAGTTGCCGCCAATCGGTGATATCACCCGGCCCGGTAAGCAGCGGCTCAAAATCGCGGTGCTGACCCGGTCGGTCGACCGTGAAGCCAGCCCCGAAGTCAAGGAATTGACGCTCAAAGCCGCCGGCCTGATCGAGGAACTCGGCCATCGCATCGAGCACGTCGAAACGCCGCCGGTGGCGGCCAGTTTCGGGGACGATTTCGTGCTGTTCTGGGGACTGCTGGCGCTGGCACAGGTACGCGCCGGAAGGCTCATGTTCGGCAAGTCGTTTGACCCCACCAGGCTGGACAATCTGACCCTGGGCCTGGCCCGGCACGCCACCCGCAACCTGCACCGTCTACCGGCGGCGATCGTGAGGTTGCGCGCGGCGCGACGGCGGAGCGCGAGCTTCTTCGCTACCTACGATGCCGCGCTCACGCCGACGGTTGCCGATGAGTCGCCGCGCGTCGGCTATCTCGATCCGACCGACTACCAGCAGGTACTGGAGCGACTGTCCAGTTGGGTCGCGTTCACGCCGATGCAGAACGTCACCGGCGAACCCGCGATCTCGTTGCCGCTGGCCCAAAGCGCGGCCGGCTTACCGGTGGGCATGATGCTCTCAACCGCCATCGGTGCAGAAACACGCTTGCTGGAGTTGGCGTACGAGCTCGAAGAGGCCCGGCCGTGGGCGCGAATCCAGGACTCTGCGTAACCGCTCAGTCGGATCCCAACTTCTCCAGCATGCGGTTGAACTCGCGCTGCTGAACCTCCGTCAGTCTGCCGAGTAGGCGGGCGTCCGCCGCGCGCACGACGACCTCTGCACGCATCAGCAGACTCTGGCCCTGGCCGGTCAGGGACGCTGGTAATGAGCGGCCGGAGGACACCGACGCCGGCCGCTCCACGGCGCCGAGGTCTTGGAGCTTGCGCAGCACCGTGTTCATGGCCTGTGGTGTCACACTTGCCTGCCGGGCCAAGTCGGCGCTTGACGACCCGGGCGACTGGGAGAGTATTCGCAAGCAGACGAACTCGGGGAGCGTCAGGCCAAGTGGATTCAACGCCGCAGTAACCTCGGGCCGCAGCGCGGACTGAACCCGGTAGAGCAGGTAGCCCAGCGGGGCGTCGTCGGCATGACCCATATCAAGTATGTTGACATACCTCGTACGCCGATTGAGCTGCGGCTACGCCGAACGGCCGCGCTCGGTTTTCAGCAGATGTCCGCAGCCGGTGGCGCGAAGGCTCTGGTGGGCGCGTCATGAGCGTGATTTGTCCACATCGTGTCACTCTCCATACTGCGCACATGTTTGTTGCTGCACACGTCGAATCCAGCTGCCGTGTACCGCACCAGCGCCGGCCAAATCAGCCGCTGAACAGCGATGGTGCAGCCACTGCCCGCTCGACTTGACAGTATGTTCTCGTCGACAAATAGGATTTGCCAGCAGATGCCTAACCCGAACGTGGGTAACGCTTTTCACGACGACGGAGGTGGCATCGCGCTAATCAATATGTCCGGCAATTGTTTCGGTGGTCTAGCTGCGGTTCTGTCTCCAATTGCGTTTGCAGGCAAGGACTATTCGGCCATGTGGAGGCATTCGAGGCGTACTGTGATATTTGGGTTTCCTGAAAGCAAGTGATGCCGGTGTTACCGGAGTTGTGCGAATTGCGATGTGGCGCAGATCAAATTCGCGCAGTTAGTGCAGGTCATAGCGCCGCGCAAGGGGATTCGCGCTGGTCGGAGTGTTTGAGCTTGTACTGGTGGGGTATTGCAGTCGGTGTGCGGTTAAGCGCCCGACCGAGGGTGCTGACTGCTTCGGACATCACCGACGAGAGGAATTCAGAGTGAAGTTCACTAGTACCACCGCTAAGACCGTTCTTGGTGCCGCCGGCATTGCCGCGGTAGGCCTTTTCGGCGCAGCTACGACTTCGGCCGCGCCCACCATCACCGAGGGGCTCGGAACTCCCGAGACCCTGGTCGACGGGCCACTGGTCACCGCGTACACCGTCAGCAACCTGCAGCCGGCCACCGTCACGATTCCCGGCTACACGCCGACCGGCAAGCTTTGGCAGGCCGACGTCAACGTTCAAGCCAACAGCGGCGTCGTGACCCCGGTCGTGTCCAACTTCAATGCGCGCGCCGGAGACCAGAACTACCGCGTGATCAGTGCTCCGGCCGCTCCGCAGGGAGTTAGCCCCGCGCCGATCACCCAGGGCGCCGCTACGAGCGGCAAGATCTACTTCGACGTGACCGGCGCAGCCCCGACCGGCGTTGTCTACAACGACGGCGTGCAGGACGTCCTGGTCTGGGAGAGCAACCCGGCCAGCGCGCCGGCGCCCAACACGGTGCCCGGCCAGGTCATGCCCGGCCAGACGAACCCGGCGCCCGGTGAAATGCCGAACCCGGCACCCAGCCCGGCACCCGGTATGACGCCGAACTCGCCGGCGCACACCTAAACAAAGTGAGTTTCGCCTCCCCGCGCCACGGCCATGGCGCGGGGAGGCTTTCTCTTTGAGCCCGGTCGCTCGGATCATCGGGCACCAATATCTGCGTTGTATGTGCGCGATCTGGGTATGCGAGTCGCTATGACTCACTCCGATCACCGGCCAAAAGAAGTTGTCGAGCAGGCGCAGCGCCACGCGGAAAGAGCGCGCGTGGCCATGCGGGAAAAGCGCGACCAGCAAGACGGCGGAGTGGGCGGCTGGGTGGCCGACCGGGCCGGTCAATGGGATCTCGAGGGCCAGGACGAGACCACGATGCAGCGCCAGAAATTTTTCTGGAATGCGCTCGTGGACTACTGGTTCCGCATGGAGATCGACGGCTGGGAGAATGTCGCGGAGTCACCGGTGCTGTTGATCGGCATCCATTCCGGCGCTCCGTTCGTGTGGGACGCGTGGACGGTCGGCCTGCAGTGGTGGCGCCGCTTTGGCCCTGACCGCCCGTTGCACGGAACTGCGCACGACGCGCTGATGGCCATTCCAGGTATTGGGCGGTACTTCCGGGCGATGGGGGTGTTGCCGGCGGCTCCCGACGCGATTGCGACGGCGTTGGCGGAGGGCCGCGACGTCGCACTGTGGCCCGGAGGCGAGGTGGACTCGTTGCGGCCGTGGGTGGAGCGGGATCGCGCAAACCTGGCCGGTCGCAAGGGGTTTGTGAAGATGGCGATCCGAGCCGGTGTGCCGATCGTGCCGATCGCCACCGTCGGGGGCGCCGACGCCATGCCGGTGCTGATCCGAGGCGATCGTCTGTCGCGGGCGCTGCGACTGGACAAGTTCCTGCGACTCAAGGTGTTTCCCATGGCGATCTCACTGCCCTGGGGCATCGCGCCGGCGGCCCTACCGCAGTTTCCGCTGCCCGCCAAGATCAGGACCCGGTTCATGCCTCCGGTTGAAATCGACAACGATGCCGACCGCGCCGATGACGACGACTACATCGAGGCCAAGTACCGCGAGGTGGAGGACAGCATTCAACGCGGCATGGACGCGCTGGCCCGTAAGCGGGCTCTGCCGGTGTTCGGCTGAGGCTTAGGTCGGGGATGAGGCGTCATCGTGCGATCGAGTCGTGCTTGACCTCAGGCGCGACGGTTTCCCACCCGGGGGTCAGAACGGGTTCGCCGACCAGCCAGCGGGGCTGGGGTGGCGACGCCGCCATGTAACCCACGCCGCGCACGGTGTCGACCATCGACTCGTGCGCGGTGCCGAGTTTGGCGCGCAGGCGCCGCACGTGGACATCGACCGTGCGAACACGCCCGTTGCTCTCGTAACCCCATACCTCGTGCATCAATCGGGTGCGGCTGAACGCCTGACCGGCATGCTGCACAAGGAAATTCAGCAATTTGAACTCGGTGAGCGTCAGGCCCAAATCCGCACCATCCAGGGACACCGTGTAGCTGGCCGGGTCCAGGATGAGGTCACCGAACTGCAGAGTGCCGCCGACTGCATTGCGCCGACGTGTGATCGCCAACCGCAACCGCGCCTGCAGTTCGGCTGCCCCGGCCGCGGCCATCAGTACATCGTCGAAGTTCCAGTCGACGTCGACTTCGACAAATCCGGCCGGCGAGACGACCGTGACCACGGCAAGCGCCGGTGCGTTGGCTGTCAGCCGCCGGCACGCCATCCGGGCAGCGACCAGGTCGGTGCGGGCATCGACGATCGCGACATCGGCGCCGAAGATCGCTCTCTCGTCCTCATCGGCCAGCGGTGCTGTCCGCACCGTGAGTGCGAATGAATCAAGGTTCGGCAATGCGGATTGGAAATCGGTCGCATCGGTGAGCAGAAGTACGTCCACTGCCCCTCCAAATCCTCGGTGGTGCCTACTGGCCCCCCGACTTGCGATTATTCCAGTTTGTTGCAGACCCGGAACGTCGATGAGCCCGGTCCGTATACACAGACCGGGCCCATCTCGAAACAAGTTCTACTGGTTGGACTTCTGACGCTCCTCAGCGACATTCTCGGCACCGCGGGCCGCTTCTGCCTGCGCCTCTATCTTTGCCGCGTCGCGCTGTGCTTCTGCCTTGTCCTGCTGGGCTTCGCCCTCGTTGATGAGGTCACCTTTGCCCGTCACGGTTCCGATCGCTTCTTTGGCTTTCCCCTTGACGTCCTCGACTACGCCCTTGACTGCTTCAGCCGGTCCAGATTTGTTGCTGTCGTCGCCCATGAGTTCCTCCTCAGTTGCCCGTAACTGACGCGCTGATCTTTCAAGCGCTGAGTTCACCCCATCGATACAGCGATGGGTCTGATACATGGCGATGCGGGTCCTGTGTCTTAAGACGCCGTCCCACCGCCGCCTGCAGGGGGTTCCCGAACCGATGCACGCTCAAACATGTGCCGTCGTCGCACGTCGGCCGAGGCGTTGGCCAGCGATCCCGCTGGTCGAATAGTGCACCCCGCCCGCGCCGGAGCGTGGCAATGAGGCAGGATTAGTAGGCGCCGTGCCGGGTCACTGCTGGGATGGCACTGTCGTGCGAGGAGACTGATGACGGAGCCCGGGCAAACCCCAGCTGCCGGCTCGGCGGCTCCGAAGCCAGCGGCGCCGCGCACCAATGGCGTGTCGGCCGCCCCGTCGTCCAAGTATTCGCGAGTGCTGCTCAAACTGGGTGGCGAGATGTTCGGTGGCGGCGAGGTCGGTCTAGATCCCGATGTTGTCGCACTGGTAGCCCGGCAGATCGCCGAGGTGGTCCGCGGCGGTGCGCAGGTTGCTGTAGTGATCGGAGGCGGCAATTTTTTCCGCGGAGCGCAGTTACAGCAGCGCGGCATGGAACGCACCCGCTCGGACTACATGGGGATGCTCGGCACCGTCATGAATAGCCTCGCGCTGCAGGACTTCCTCGAGAAGGAAGGCATTGCCACCCGCGTTCAAACCGCGATCACGATGGGTCAGGTTGCCGAGCCCTACCTTCCATTGCGGGCAGTGCGCCACTTGGAGAAGGGGCGGGTGGTGATCTTCGGCGCCGGCATGGGCCTGCCCTACTTCTCCACCGACACCACTGCGGCGCAGCGGGCGTTGGAGATTGGCGCCGAAGTGGTCCTGATGGCAAAGGCGGTCGACGGGGTGTTCGCCGAGGATCCGCGCGAGAACCCAGAGGCTGAACTGTTCACGGCGATCAGCCACCGCGAGGTCATCGATCGAGGGTTGCGGGTAGCCGACGCCACCGCGTTCAGTCTGTGTATGGACAATGGCATGCCAATCCTGGTGTTCAACCTGCTGACCGACGGCAATATCGCCCGAGCGGTCGCCGGGGAGAAAATCGGGACGCTGGTCACCACCTGAGGGGAAGACATGATTCGCGCTGACGACGATGCAGAGCGTAGCGATGAGGAGGAGCAGCGCAAATGATCGACGAGGCTCTCTTCGATGCGGAAGAGAAAATGGAAAAGGCCGTATCGGTGGCCCGGGATGACCTGTCGACCATTCGTACCGGCCGTGCAAACCCAGGCATGTTCTCCCGCATCGCCATCGACTACTACGGCGCAACCACTCCGATCACTCAGATGGCCAGCATCAATGTCCCCGAGGCACGGCTCGTCGTCATTAAGCCCTACGAGGCCGCCCAGCTCAACGCCATCGAGACGGCGATTCGCAACTCCGACCTCGGACTCAACCCCTCCAACGACGGCACCCTCATCCGGATTTCGGTACCCCAGCTGACCGAGGAACGACGGCGCGAACTGGTCAAGCAAGCCAAATCCAAAGGGGAGGACGCCCGGGTTTCGGTGCGCAACATCCGTCGCAAAGCGATGGAAGAACTGCACCGCATCCGCAAGGACGGCGAGGCCGGCGAGGACGAGGTCGCCCGCGCGGAAAAAGACCTGGAAAAGTCCACCCACCAATACGTTGCGCAGATCGATGACCTGGTCAAACACAAAGAAGGCGAGCTACTGGAGGTCTGAGGACCCCCAGCAGCCAATCCCACCCAAGTCCGTGGCAACCACTGACGCCAACACCGGCAGCCCGCCCGACGAGCCGGCCGACGCAGCGCAGCAGCCGGCCAAAAAGAAGTCCCGAGCCGGGCGTGATCTCCCCGCCGCGATCGCGGTGGGGACCGGCATCGGCGCGGTCCTGGTCGCGACGCTGCTGTGGGCGCCGCATTTCTGGGTTTTGTTTTGTGCTGGCGCCGCCCTGCTGGCCAGCCACGAGGTGGTGCGCCGACTGCGCACAGCGGGTTATCTGATTCCGGTCATCCCGTTGCTGATCGGCGGGCAAGCGACCGTGTGGCTGACCTGGCCGTATCGCGCCGTCGGTGCGTTGGTCGGCTTCAGTTGCATGGTCGTCGTCTGCATGATCTGGCGGCTTTTCATGCGCGACGAGCGGTCTCAAACCGGCCAGGGCAGCGGGGGCAGTGGCAGTGTCGGTGCGCCGCCGTCGAGCAACTACCTGCGCGACGTCTCGGCCACCGTCTTCCTATGCGTATGGGTACCGCTGTTCGCATCATTCGCCGCGATGCTGGTCTACGACCCGCAGCATGGCCCCGGGTGGGTGTTCTGCATGATGATCGCGGTGATCTCGTCCGACACCGGCGGCTACGCCGTGGGCGCGCTCTTCGGCAAGCACGCGATGGTTCCGGCGATCAGTCCGAAGAAGTCATGGGAAGGCTTCGCCGGTTCGCTGGTTTGCGGGATCACCGCAACGATCCTGACGGCTACGTACCTGGCCGGTGAAAGGCCGTGGGTCGGGGCGCTGCTGGGGCTGCTCTTCGTGCTCACCACCACACTCGGCGACCTGATCGAGTCACAGGTGAAACGGGATCTCGGCATTAAGGACATGGGCCGGCTGCTGCCCGGCCACGGCGGTCTGATGGACCGGCTCGACGGCATC
>JAVROZ010000074.1:0-5096 GCA_032162485.1 Mycobacterium sp. | reverse complement strand
GGGTCTGGCGACGGTTCTCGGCATCGTGATCGGGTTCGAACGCCAGTGGCGGTCGCGCATCGCGGGCCTGCAGACGATGGCGCTCGTCAGCATGGGTTCGTCGCTGTTCCTCATCCTGAGCGCCTATAGCTTCAACCACGAGGCCAACCGGCTTGTCGTCGCGGCCCAGATCGTCTCTGGCATAGGCTTTCTCGGCGCTGGGGTGATCATGAAACAGGGCTTGTCGGTCACGGGCCTGAACACCGCCGCGACACTCTGGTCGACGGCTGCTGTGGGAGCACTGGCTGGGGCATGGATGTGGCGCGAGGCCATCGCGGGTGCCACTATCGTCGTGGCCGGGAACTGGTTCCTTCAGCCACTCGCGAATCGAATGGACCGCCGCCGCCACAACACCGTTGATGGTCGCGAGGCGGTGCCCGCCGATTACATCTTGGATGTGGTGTGCCACCGGGAGATCGAGGCCGAAGTGAAAGCCTTGGTCGCCAGCGTCATGCCGCCGCCACAGTTCCAGCTCCGATCCGTGCGCGCGCGCCCGGCACATGCTGCTGACCACGTGGACCTTCAAGCGGGCTATGCCAGCGCTGCTCGCGACGATCGGGTCGCCGAGGAGGCGGTCCGCACGCTCAGCCAACGGCCCGGAATCGCATTGGCGCGGTGGAGCATCGCTGGCGAGCAGGCCGTCGACTGGTTCCGTTGAGCGGGACGTGCGGCAGCGCTGTATTAATCCTGGCGGCCGGCGTCGATCAGGCGGATGATCGCCACACCCTCCTCGTCGGAGGCTTCGAGGTCCACCTCGACGTCAAAGCCCCAGTCGTGGTCGCCGGCCGGGTCGTCGAGGATCTGTCGCACCCGCCACACGTCGGATTGCCGGTCGAAGATCAGTAGCGCGGGGCCGCGGGCGTCGGCGCCGGTGCCGACATCGTCGTGTTCGTCGAAGTACGCGTCGATGACCTCGGTCCAGCGCTCAGCGGTCCACCCGGAGCCGGCGTCGAGTACCGCGAGGTCGTGTGAGCGGCGCCGGGCGAACAGCTCCACCCGCCGGAACAATCCATTGCGAACCATCGCGGTGAATGCCCGCTCGTTGCCGGTCAGCGGTCGCGGCCGGGCCGGTACCGCGCGGATGTCTTGCGCGGCCCCGCCAGGCTGTTGGTCAGGGCTGGTGAGCTGCTCCCACTCGTCGAGCAGACTCGAATCAACTTGGCGCACCAGCTCGCCGAGCCATTCGACGATGTCGGTGAGCTCCTCGGTCCGCGCCGCGGCGGGCACTCCGGACCGCAGCGCTTTGAAGGCGTCGGAGAGGTAGCGCAGTACCGCCCCCTCGGAACGGGTCAGTCCGTAGACGCTGACAAACTCGCGAAAGGTGAAGGCCCGCTCCCACATCTCGCGCACCACGGACTTCGGCGACAGTCGAGCATCGGCGGCCCAGGGGTTGCTCCGTAGGTAGACCTCGAAGGTGAGGCCGAGCAGCTCTTCGAGTGGCCTCGGATAGCTGACGTCGTCGAGCAACTCGATCCGCTCGTCGTACTCGATGCCATCGGCTTTCATCTGCGCGACTGCTTCGCCTCTGGCCTTGTTCAATTGCGAGGCGAGGATCTGACGAGGGTCCTCCAGGGTGGCCTCGATTACTGAAACAACGTCCAGCGCGAAGGTTTCCGATGTCGCATCGAGTACATCGACCGCGGCGAGCGCGAATGTCGACAGCGGCTGATTGAGGGCGAAGTCGGATGGTAGATCCAGCGTCAGTCGGTAGCGGCGCCCGTCGGGTTGGTCGCCGGCATTCGCGACCCGTTCGATAACGCCGGCCTGCAACAGCGAGCGGGCGATGCCGACCGCCTCGCGGATGTGTTGGAGTTGGCGCTTGCGTGGCTCGTGGTTCTCGGTGAGCAGGCGGCGCATTGCAACAAAGGGGTCGCCGGGACGGTCGACGACGTCGAGAATCATCGCCGTCGACACCCGCATGTTGGCCGTCAGCGGCTCCGGGGTGGCTTCGACCAGCCGCGTCATGGTCTTCTCGCTCCACGGCACCATGCCCTCGGGTACCTTGCGGCGCACCAGCTTCCGGCGTTTCTTCGGGTCGTCAGCGACTTTGGCGAACTGCTTGAGATTTTCCACCTCGTGGTCGGGTGCCTGGACGACGACGGTGCCTGCGGTGTCATAGCCGGCGCGGCCGGCCCGCCCGGCGATCTGGTGGAATTCACGGGCGTTGAGCAGTCGGGTGCCAGTGCCGTCGTACTTGGACAGGGCCGAGAAGACGACGGTGCGGATCGGCACGTTGATGCCGACACCGAGCGTGTCTGTTCCGCAGATCGCCTTCAACAGCCCGGCCTGGGCCAGCTGTTCCACCAGGCGGCGGTACTTGGGCAGCATGCCGGCATGGTGCACACCGATGCCGTGGCGGACCAGTCGCGACAGCGTAGACCCAAACGCCGACGAAAAGCGAAACTGGCCAATGGTTTCGGCGATCGCGGCCTTAGCCTTCTTGGTGGTCACGTTGACGCTCATCAGCGCCTGTGCCCGTTCCAGCGCTGAGGCCTGGGTGAAATGGACGACGTAAATCGGCGCCTGCTTCGTGTCGAGCAGATCGCTGATGGTCTCGTGCATCGGCGTGGTCGCGTAGTAGTAATGCAGCGGGACGGGGCGTTCGGCGTTGGCGACCAACGTCGTTGGCCGGTCCGTGCGACGGGCGAGGTCCTCGCGGAGGAAGGTGACGTCGCCGAGCGTGGCCGACATCAGCAGGAATTGCGCGTTAGGCAGCTCCAGTAGGGGCACCTGCCAGGCCCAGCCGCGGTCGGGGTCGCCGTAGAAGTGGAATTCGTCCATGACTACCAGGCCCGGCTCTTTGCTAAATCCGCCTGCGCCGCCTTCGCGCAGCGCGATGTTGGCCAATACCTCCGCGGTACAGGTGATGATCGGTGCGCCGGCATTGACGGAGGCGTCGCCGGTGAGCATGCCGACGTTGGCCGCACCGAATATCCCGCAGAGGGCGAAGAACTTCTCGCTCACCAGTGCCTTGATCGGCGCGGTGTAGTAGCTGCGCCGGCCCGCTGCCACCGCGGCATACAGCGCGCCGGTAGCGACCAGCGACTTACCCGATCCGGTCGGGGTCGCGAGGATCACATTGGCGCCGCTGAGCAGTTCGATCAGCGCTTCCTCCTGCGCTGCGTACAGCGCAGTTCCGCTCGCCGCGGCCCATGCGGCGAAGGAGGCGAACAGCTCGTCGGGGTCGGCACCCATCGCACGCAGGACGGACAGGTCGTCCGGATCGGGCAGCAGGGCAGGAATAGTGGCGGTCATCTCGAGGACCAGCCTGACAGGCATTCCGCAACTCGTGTAGTTCACGGTCCGAGTAGCCTGAGCGCATCCACACTCCCTTCCACGTCGGAACCGCCGGTCCGATCCGAGTCGCCGTGCTCTCGCCGATCGCGTGGCGGACACCACCTCGCCATTACGGGCCTTGGGAGCAGTTCGCGTCGTTGCTCACTGAGGGGTTGGTGGCGGCCGGCCATCGCGTCACGCTGTTCGCCACAGCGGACTCGATCACCTCGGCCAGCTTGCGCGCAACCGCGACGTGCGGCTGGTCTGAGGATGCGACGATCGACGCTAAGGTCGCCGAGTGCCTGCACATCGCCGCGGTGTTCGAGCGCGCCGACGAGTTCGACATCATCCACAACGGGTTCGACTTCCTGCCGCTCACCTACAGCGACCTCGTCGCGACACCGGTGGTCACCACGATCCACGGGTTCTCGTCGCAAAGGATCATTCCTGTCTACGAGCGCTACGACAGCACCACCGTGTACGTGTCGATAAGCGACGCCGATCGGCACCCGAATCTGAACTACGCCGCCACCATCCACCACGGCATCGATCTCGACGGGTTCGCGATCCATCCGAGTCCCGGCGAGCACCTGCTGTTCTTCGGGCGGATCCACCCCGACAAGGGAACCGCCCACGCGATTGAGGTGGCCCGCCGATGTGGCCGCCGGCTCGACATCGCCGGGATCATCCAGGACGAGAAGTACTTTCGCGATGAGGTAGCGCCGCACCTCGACGGCGAGCGGGTGCGCTACCTCGGCGTTGTCGACGCCGCTGGGCGCGCCGAGGTACTGGGAGGTGCGTACGCGCTGCTACATCTGATCGACTTCGACGAGCCGTTCGGCTACAGCGTCGTCGAAGCGATGGCATGTGGCACACCGGTCATCGCCAATTCAAGAGGCTCGATGGGCGAATTGATCGAGCACGGGGTCACCGGCTATCTGGTCAACGACACCGATTCGGCGGTGGCCGCCGTCGCCGCAGCCGGCGAGCTTGACCGGCCCAGGATCGCCGAGCGCGCCGCCGATCGGTTCGCGGTAGCCAGCATGATCGACAAGTACGTTCAGGTGTACCGCAACGTTATTGGCAGTCGAAAGTGACTAAGGGCGGCCGACGCGACACCGCTTGGTGGAAATCTGCCGTCGTCTACCAGATCTATCCGCGCAGCTTCGCCGACTCGAATGGCGACGGTTTCGGCGATCTGGCCGGCATCATCGGGCGCCTGGACTATCTGCGGGAGCTCGGGGTCGACGTGATCTGGTTGTCGCCGATATACCGTTCACCACAGGCCGACAACGGCTACGACATCAGTGACTACCACGACATCGACCCGCTGTTCGGCACCTTGGCCGACTTTGACACGCTCCTGACGAAGGTGCACGAACGCGGCATGAAGCTGGTGATGGACCTGGTGGTCAACCACACCTCGGATGAGCACCCGTGGTTCGTCGAGTCGCGTTCATCCCGCGACAACCCGAAGCGGGATTGGTACATCTGGCGGGACGCCCGCGATGATGCCGAGCCGAACAATTGGGGCTCATTCTTCTCCGGCTCGGCGTGGAGTTGGGAACATGCCACCGACCAGTACTACCTGCACCTGTTCGACCGTAAGCAGCCCGACCTGAACTGGGACAACCCACGGGTACGAAAGGCCGTGCAGGACATCGTGATCTGGTGGCTCGATCGCGGTGTCGACGGGTTCCGCATGGATGTCATTAATTTCATCTCCAAGATTGACGGGCTGCCCGACGCACCGACGCTCGGAGGTTTCGCCGACGGACCGC
>JAVROZ010000073.1:0-2780 GCA_032162485.1 Mycobacterium sp. | reverse complement strand
GAAATGATTCTGGCGGCGGCGTTCATTCCTCCGCAGGGATCGAGTGTGGTGGAAACGTTGCGAGGGCCGCTCGCACCACTGGCGCGGGCCGGACCCTGGATAGGAAGGCTCGATAAGTCCGGGCGGTTCTTCGCAATGCCGCGAACGGCAGCGAGGTTGGCGTTCTGGAATACCATGCCCGCCGATCGGCGCAGATATGCGCGGTCGCGCCTATACCCCGAGAGCATTGGAGTAATAGTCGAGCGGGTCGACCGCACTGATCTACCCGCCGACATTCCCCGGACGTGGATCATGACACTGCGGGATAGGGCACTCTCGGCAAGACAGCAGCGGCATTGCATCACCGCGCTCGGCGGCGTCGACCTATTGATTTACCTCGATACCTGCCACGACCTCATGTACAGCGAACCCGGACAGCTGGCCGCAATCTTGCTTGAACGGTGTCGGTTACGGGCGCGGTGCTGAGTTACGGGGCCTCAGCTTGTCTTCCGCGAACAGGATTCGCGCTAGTGCCTGGGTCCGCCCATATCCAGCTGCCCATTCCGGTGTGGTCCCGGCTGTCGATCGATCCGTCACTGCTGCAGTGACTCTTTCAGTGTTGCAACGGTTTCCAGGTCATCAAGAGCGATCACCGCTCGCCTCAGACCTTCTGTGGCGATGTCTTCCACCTGCATTCCGCCCATCCCCGCGGTGATAAGCGCGGCCACGTATGCGTACTGCGCGCCTTGCCGGTAGCGCAGCCAGAAGTCGTCGTCGTCCAGCTCGGGGCCGCCGGCCGCCGCCAGCGCGTGTCGGTAGTCCTGCAGTAGGTCGCGCTCAGCCGCGCGGCGGTCTTCCGGCGTCAGACTGGTGATCAGGGTGTAAGCGAGTTCGCGCGCCGGGTGCCCGCGGCGCACCGCCTGCCAGTCCAGCAGTCCCGCCCGTCCGTCGCGGAAGTAGACGTTGCCCGGATGGGCGTCGCCGTGCATGACTGTGTGTGGGGGTGCGTCGACCAGTGTGGCGACCGCGCGGTAGTTCTCGGCGATGAACCGACCGTTCTCGATCGGAATGGTGGTGCGCTCGGCAAGCCGTTTCATCGAGGTGCTCATCAAGGAGCCGGTCAGCAGCGACGTAACGTCGCCCGACGGCGTGTAGAGCCAGCCCAGCGGCCCTTCGCCGTCAGGCGGCAGGCGCCCCCAGAAGGTGGCGTGCAGCTTGGCCAGCAATTCGACGATCAGGCTGGCCTGGTCCGTGGACAGGGGATGCAGGGTGTCGGGAAACTCGCACGACGTGGCCGGCAGGTCTTCCAGGACCAGCAGATAACGGCCGGTCCAGGTATCGAATGCGGTGCCGTACGCCTTCGGCAGGCCGGTCAGTTCCGGGGCCAGCTGGCGGTAGAAGCGCACCTCGGTATGCCCGAGTCGGCCGAGCTCGCCCATCAGGCGGGTGGCGACGGTTTGGGCCGCCAGCTTGACGAACACCGTCGCGGGGACACCGTCGCCGTTCAGTGCAAGCCGCGCCCGAGAAGACGTCCCCGCGTCACTGCCGAGCACGCTGATCGAGCTCACGGTGGTTCCCATGACATCGGTGAGGACCCCGGTGTCGAGTTCGTCGACGGTACGCGGCAAGCCCAGGCGGCTGCCGACAACCGCGTCAGTGGCGACCCGGGCGACGCCGCGGCTCAGATGGGTGGTCAGCCCGATGGTCGAACGTGCCTGTGCTCTTAGGCTGTTCATGTGTTCCGCGCCTCACTGACGACACCAGGTCGACCTCGACCACCGAAACCGGATACGAACCTAATCGGCTGACTGTTCGGCAAACCATATCGCGGCCTTCGCGATCGATTCCTCGACAGGCTGGGGCTTCCAACCAAGTTCGCGTTCGGCCTTGCCGTGGTCCAGTGGCGACATCAGCTCTGCCATACGGGCGCCGGCGTAAGCCATCGGCAGGTCACGGTTCAGTAATCGCGCGGCGAGGTCGTTGACACGTGAAACGGCGTACATGACCGCCATCGGAACCGGGATGGCCGGTGGGCGGCGGCCGACAGCGCGGGCCGCGATCTGGTGCAGGTCCTTGGTGCTCATATACCGATCGGAGATGATGTAGCGGTGGCCGTCGCGCCCCTTGTCAGCCGCCAGAAGCATTGCCCGGGCGGCATCTTCGATGCCGACGATCTCCGAGGAGAACCCCATGTAGAACGGGAATCGCCCGTTGGCAATCTGGCCGATGACCGCACCATGGGGGGTCGGTCCCCAGTCGCGCGGACCGTAGGTGGTGGAGATGCACAGTGCCACCGCGGGCAGCCCGTTGTTCCGTGCGTAGCGCATCACCAAATCCTCGGCGGCCACCCTGGACTCGATATAGGGGCCGCCGTCGTTCCAGTTGCGCGGATCTTCCTCGGTGACGGGACGCCGGTCGTTGATCGCCAGTGTTCCCGTGCTGCTGGTGAATACAAACTTGCGCAGCTGTGCGGCTACGGCCGCATCCAGCACATGCCGCAGGCCCTCGACGTTGGTGCGGAATAGCGGGGCCGGGTCACGCAGCCACATCCGGGCATCGACAACGCAGTAATAGACGACGTCGCAGCCGGACATGGCCTCCCGCAGCGCCGCATCGTCGAAGATGTCGCCGTAACAGCGCTCCACATCCAGGTCGTGAAAGGCTATCGTGGAGCTGGTCTTTCGTATCATGACCCGCACATCCTCGCCGGCCTGCACGAGCTGGCGGGTGACGTGGGAGCCGACGAAACCACTGGCCCCGATGACTAGTTTCTTCACTGTTGGCTCAGCCCTCGGTGGATG
>JAVROZ010000072.1:0-3276 GCA_032162485.1 Mycobacterium sp. | reverse complement strand
TGCGGACCTAGCCGCCTGGCCGTCTTGCTCATGGGCTACTCCTTCACCGGCGCCGTCACCAAGGGTGGCAAAGGTCGCCGAGGATAAGCAGCCTCTCCCGCTGGAAACCGTAACCGAAGAGTGCTGCCAGCCGTAGGCTCCGGCCGGGGCCAGAGGGGATCTATGGATCACCCAGACCGAGCAGTCCCGGGGGATCGGCGCGAGGGAAGCAAGATCGCAACCCCTAGGACTAACGCAAAAGTTCCGCCAAGAAAGATTTCCCAGCCCTCATAGAACGAGTTCGTATACGCCTGGTCGCCGCGAACGTGGACGTCCAGGATCTGGTGTTGCCCGTACCGGGGGACGCCATGGATGCTCACTGTTCGGTTGGATCCATCGGCTTGCCGCCACACTCCGGTGCAGTGATACGGCATCCATCCGGATCGCCTCAAGCGGTGGGCGTCGCATTTCGTCGTCTCGACGCGAGCCGGCGTCCCGGACTCCTGCACCCACAGCGCGTACCCGCCGTGGCGCAAACACCAGAAAGCGAGACCGAAACAAATCAGGACAGCGACCAACTGCCCAAACCAGCCACCGGAACGTCGGGTTCGCTGACGCATGGCAAACGAGGCTAGCAGCGGCACGCAGGCTCTACACAGCAGACAGCGACGTTCCCGGAAACGTGCCACCTTTTGGCCAGAACGGCTAAATGGGAACCTGCGGTGCCCGGGACATCGCACACTGCTCACGGAAAACGTTGCGGCGCAGCTGAACTCGCTAAGGCAACGAGCCCTTGCGCACCGTGGCGCTAGTCCCGCCTAGTACAGGGGAACCCAGACTCCCATGAACCAGTAGCCCCAACCTCCGTACATCCAGTTGAAGACCGGTACAACGGTGAAGTTGTTGTAGTTGAACTGGCCGAAATCATTTCGCGCATAGCCGACGTCGCGCACCGGCGGCCCCTCCCAGGGACGATTCCACCCACCTGGAGGCGGCGGACCATTCCATCCACCGGGAGGCGGCGGGCCTTGCCAGTTCGGCGGCGGGAAACCGGGAGCGAGGCCGTTGTTGTAGAAGTAGCCCCGCTCCGGCGGCGGTGGCGGCGCGCCGCGGCCGGGGAAGAGGATGCCGGCCAGCGTATCCACCGGGCCGCCGTACTGACCGTTGGGCCGTTCCAGCGGGCCCCGCGGGATGTAGGGCGGATGTGGCGGTTGGGTGGCCGGAGCGTTGAGGACGATTGTGATTCCCGGCGCGGGCGTGGCCGACGTCGTCGACTGCCCGGCGGGAACGGTGGTGCTCTGTCCGCTCCAAGTTGTGGTCTGTCCGGCCGACGTTGTTGTCGCGCCACTCGATGTCGTGGTCGGTGAACTCGCCGTGGTGGTCTGCGAGACCGGCGTGGTCGTCTGTGTGCTCGGCAGCGTCGTGGTCTGAGAGGCCGGCGGCGTTGTTGTCTGCGGAGCAAGCGTCGTGGTCTGGGGCGCAGTGGTCTGCGGCGCAGTGGTCTGTGGCGGCGCCGTGGTTTGCGGAGCAGTGGTTTGCGCCGGCGCGGCGGTCGACTTAGGCGCCTGGCCACCGGTGGGCTGGGGAGCCTGGCCACCAGTCGGCTTCGGCCCACCGGGTGGCGCTGGAGCCGAAGTCTGCGGATCCAGCGGAATCGGTCGCATCGGAGCGGAGTTGGCGAGTCCGGCGTCCAGCATCACCACGGACATACCAAGACCCGCTGCGAGCGTCACTGCGCTCAAGGCACGTTTGATTGTCATAGCTGCGTCCCCTTCTGGGCTTATGCCGCCTGCGCTACGGGCAGGTCACGTTCAGTTCGAATGGCTTGGTCACCGGCTGCGGCTGATCCGGGTTGGTCATATCGACACCCGATGCGGTGCCCTTGATCGCGTAGGTCTTGTCCTTGACCGCTGCCCCGGCATTGGTGGCTTGGTTGGCTGCCGCGTCGGAGAAACCGAGCACGATCCCGTTGACGCTGCCAAGCCCAACCGCATGGACGATGGGCGGGGTCCCGTTGCTGACCACGGCGCCGATTCCGTTCGCCGCGTCGCCGATTCCGATATTGGTGTTCTCGCCCGATGGCGAACATGTCACCGCTCCGCTGACGTTCAGATTCTTGCCGTCGACGATGACCACCGGGCCGGACGGCGCCGGCGGCGAGCTCGGCTGGCCCTTACTGGACTTATCACTCGAACAGCCGGCAGCGGCCGCAACCACAACTGCCACTGCAGCTACACCAACCCAGAACTCACGCTTCACCACTGCTCTCCTTGTCACTGGTGTCGCCCCATTGCCCACGCTGGTGTCATTTCGACGAGCGCGGGGCGCGGGTACCCGCTACGTAGATCTTGCAAACCAAGTCGTACAACCTTGCGATGTGACCGACAAGCCCGTCACCCTGCGTCGACGTGCCGGGCCAGGAAGTCCAGCACCGCGTCGACGAAGATGTCGTTGCGGTCGCCGGCCACCATGTGCCCGGCGCCGCGGACGTCGGAGAACTCCACCTGCGGGAAGCGGGCGAGAAACTCGTCGGCGCGCTCCTGACTGACCAGGTCACTCACTTGGCCGCGAACCAGCAGCTTGGGCAAGCCGTTTCGCAGAATTGCCTCGACGGCAGCATGCATGCGCTCGGCATCGGTGACTTCGAACGGCGGGAAGGCCGCCCTGCCGCTGATGAATTGCGGATCCCAGTGCCATTACCAGCGGTCGCCCCGGCGCCGCAGATTGGTCGTCAGCCCGTCCAGATCAGTCGGCCGCGGCCGGTGCGGATTGTACTCGGCGATCGCGTCAGCGACCTCCTCGAGCGACGCGAACCCCGATTCCACCCGGTCGGCCATAAAGGCGTGTATCCGATTCGACCCGGACTGCTCCATGTTGGGCACGATGTCGACGAGCACCACGGCGCTCGCGATGCCCGGCGAGATCTCGCCGGCGAGAAGCATCGAGGTGAACCCACCCAACGACGCTCCGACCAGAACAGGCTGAGTGGGATGTTGAAGAACAGCGGATGGGTGGTGTCGTGCGGGTCGGTGGACCGACTGCGCGTCAGCAGCTTCTGGCCGGTGTAGCCGTCGATCAGCGCGTGGTGCATCTTGATGTAGATCGCGAACCGGCCGCCTTCGAGGCCTTCGATGAAGTGCATTTCCCATGGCGGACGACGCAGGTCAAGGGCATTACTGTGCAAGCGGGACACCAGGATTCCGAGTTCACGTTCATCGCCTGGGCTGGCCAGCGCCGAACGCCGTACGTGGTAGTCCAGCTCGAAGTTGTCGTCATACACCCAGGACTGGATCGGGC
>JAVROZ010000071.1:0-2524 GCA_032162485.1 Mycobacterium sp. | reverse complement strand
GGGTCGGGCGATCGGCTTGTCCGGTTACGCGAGCGCCGTCCTGTACAACGGGGTCGGCCGTTATGACGACGCCTTCACCGCCGCTCGACGGGCATGCGAAGACGAGGACCTGGGCTTGTTCGGCTGGTGCCTCATCGAGCTCATTGAATCGGGTGTCCGAAGCGGCGAGCGGGAGACTGCACTCGGTGCGCTGGCTCAACTGGAAGAACGAACGTTGAGCACCGGAACCAACTGGGCTACAGGTATTTTGGCCCGATCACGGGCTTTGCTGGCCGACGATCGGGCAGCCGAAGCCTACTACCGCGAAGCGATCGACAAGCTAGCCACCACCAGGATCGCCGTCCATCGCGCCCGCGCGCACCTGCTCTACGGCGAATGGTTGCGCCGCTGCAGTCGTCGCGTCGATGCCCGCATCGAGTTGCATACCGCCCACGAGATGTTCACCCGGATGGGCGCTGAGGGGTTTGCCGAGCGTGCCCGCCGCGAGCTGCTGGTCACCGGCCGGAAAGTGACCAAAAGCACCGCGACATCGGGGACCGAGCTGACCGCACAGGAGGCACAGATCGCGAAGCTGGCCGGTGAAGGACTGACCAACCCGGAGATCGCCGCGCAACTGTTCATCAGCACCCACACGGTGGAATGGCACTTGCGGAAGGTGTTCGCCAAGCTCGGCATCAAATCACGCCGTCAACTCCGTGGTAACGGTGGCCGACTACGGACTTTCAAGGGTTCCGAGTAGCCACTGGCTAGGCGATGCTTGATGGGCCAGCTATTGGGAAACTTGGAAAGGCGTTGATCGTGAAGGTATTGGTAGTCGGCGGCACCGGGCTGATCGGATCGCAGGTGGTAGCGCAGCTCACCGAGCTGGGACACGAGGCGGTCTCGGCCTCGCCGAGTTCGGGCGTCAACACGGTGACCGGCGAAGGTGTTGCCGACGCCGTTAACGGTGTCGACGTAGTCGTGGATGTGTCCAACTCACCATCCTGGACGGACGAAGACGTGCTGAACTTCTTCACCACCTCCACTCGCAACCTCCTCGAGGCAGAGCGGGCGGCCGGGGTGAAGAACCACGTTGCGCTGTCGATCGTGGGGGCCAACCGGGCAGCCACAAGTGGCTACATGCGGGGCAAAATCGCTCAGGAGAAGGTGATCCAGGAATCGGGATCGCCGTATTCGATCGTGCGCGCCACTCAGTTCTTCGAATTCGTTGACGGCATAGCTGATTCGATGACCGACGGTGACACGGTGCGCGCGCCGCACGGGGCGTTCCAGCCCATTGCTGCCACGGATGTCGCCACCGCCGTTACCCGCGCCGCAACCAGTGACCCGGTCAACGGTCTGATCAATATTGCCGGACCCGAAAAGCAAGGCATGGACGACTTCATCCGGGCCCGGTTGGCCGCGACTGGGGATGCGCGCCAAGTGGTGACCGACGTTGCCGCCCCCTATTACGGTGCGGTGCTCGACGACCGCATGATCGTTCCCTTGGAAGGTGAAGACGGCGAAGAAGTGACCGTCTACCCCACCCGCTTCAGCGACTGGATGGCCGCCCAGGCGCCGAGTGGCGCCAAGTAGCAGTCCCGAGGAAGTGAGTCCGATGGAACTGCTGGACCAGACTGCGGTAATCACCGGTGGCACCGCCGGTATCGGGTTGGAATCGGCGCGACTCCTCGCCAGCGAAGGAGCCACCGTCATCATCTCCGGCCGTGACCCGGTCAAGGGTCAGCAAGCGGTGGACGGTATCGGCGCGAACGTCCGCTTCGTTCACACGGACATGGCGGACGCCGAGTCGGTGAATTCGCTTGTGCAGCAGTGTGGCGAGGTAGACATCATCGTCAACAACGCCGCCAGCTTTCCGTCGGCCTTGACCGTTGAGCAGGAGATGCCAGCCTTCGAGACCATGTTCGACACCAACGTTCGCGGCGCCTACTTCTTGGTCGCCGGCCTGGTTCCGGGAATGCTGCAGCGCGGCCGCGGCAGCATCGTCAACGTCACGACCATGGTCGCCCGTAAAGGAGTCCCAGGTGCTTCGGGCTACAGCGCCTCCAAAGCCGCATTGGAGTCGCTGACCCGCACCTGGGCTGTCGAGTTCGGCTCGAGCGGGGTGCGGGTGAACAGCGTTGCGCCGGGTCCCACCCGCACCCCGGGGGTCGCCGCCGAATGGGGTGACGTCAACGAGGAACTCGGAAAGGCGTTGCCATTGGGCCGCACCGCCTACCCGGCCGAGATCGCCGAGGCCGTACTGTTTCTCAGCTCTCCGCGGGCCAGTTTCATCACCGGTTCGACCCTGCACGTCGACGGCGGCGGCGCGGCGGTCTAGGAACGGGCGTTCTGGCGCACGGTTCACGTCTCACCGTCGGGTTGCGATCAGCCTCATACCTGAGCAGGGTAGACAGCGCTGAGATCCACCACGCCGGATCGATGCAGACGAGGAGCGGTCTATGCCGGTACGGCCGACGAACGGCAATTCCCCTGAGACGACGCGCCTCAGCAGGCGCGGTTTCATCGCCGCCGGTGTGGCCAG
>JAVROZ010000070.1:0-4372 GCA_032162485.1 Mycobacterium sp. | reverse complement strand
TCCCGCTGCAGGTCGTCGAATTTGGTGGTGCGCGGCATCCCGGAGAGCCACAACTGGTCCTCGAAGATTCGCGGCTCCATTGGGCTGATCCGGGGAGACCCGTCAGAGCGAAGGGTGGCCAGCATGCAGAGGTCGCCGGTGGCGCGATGGCGGCGCGTGAAGACGGTAGCGATCGTCGGTGCCTGGGCAACGAATTCCGGCCATGTACTCATGTAAACGACAGTAGGGGACACCAGAAGACACAAAGGCCATACTCACTGGACTGAGTTCGCTGACCAGATCGCAGCGACCGACAGCCCGCACCGCCCTAGAAGTGAGCGCAACAGCGGCAGGCTCACGCCGATCACCGTCGACGGGTCGCCCTCGACGCCGTCGACGAACCAGCCGCCCAAGCCGTCGAGCGTGAACGCCCCGGCCACCCGCAACGGTTCGCCGCTGGCCAGGTACGCCTCCAGGTCTGCATCCGCGGGGGTGCCGAAATGGACTGTGGTGATTGACGTTTCGGATTCAACGTGGGTGACGCTGTGGTCCAGCACCCGGATCAGGCAATGGCCCGTGTGTAGTTGGCCGGCGCGCCCGGCCATTGACTGCCACTGCCGGCGCGCGTCGTGGATCGACTCGGGCTTACCGCATAGTCGGCCATCGAGGTAGAGCATCGAATCACAGCCGATGACAATGCAATCCGCGGTGACATCGGTCCGCCCGATAAGCATGGTCGCCACGTGTTCGGCTTTGGCCCGGGCCAGCGCCCGCACCACCTCATCGGGTGGCGCGCCCGGGCCTAACGCGTCGATCAGCGCGTCCTCGTCGACACCGGAAACCAGCACCAGTGGATCGACGCCGGCCTGGCGAAGCACCTTGAGTCGACCAGAGGAGGCCGACCCGAGCACCAGCCGGGTCATCGACGCATGTGCGTCATTTCCTGCAGGGTGATGCGCTGCCAGCTGAAGATCGGATACCGCAGCTTATCCACCGGCAGGCCCCACCGGGCGGGCTCGGGTTCGGGCGGCGGGGGAACGCTGCCGATGGTGCCGAGGACCGCGAGCAACGCGGCCAGCTCCTGGTCTGTTGGCTGGCCCTTGATGACCTGGATGTGTGCCTCGTGCGATCCCGGCGGCAGGGTCTCTTGGCTCACCTCGGTCACCTCGGTCACCTCGGTCACCTCGCTCACCTCGCTCACCTCGCTCACCTCGCTCACAGGGGTATGTTCCCGTGCTTCTTGGGTGGCAATTGCGCGATCTTGCGTTCCAGCAGGCGCAGCGCGGTACCGATGTACCCCCGGGTGTGCGACGGCGGGATCACCGCGTCCACATATCCGCGTTCGGCGGCGATATACGGGTTGACCAGGGTGTCCTCGTACTCCTGCTGCAACTGCAAGCGAAGCGCGTCGACGTCCTGGCCGTCCTGGGCCGCCTCCTTCAGCTGCTTGCGGTAAACGAAGCCGACCGCTCCGGAGGCGCCCATCACCGCGATTTGCGCGGTCGGCCATGCCAGGTTGACGTCACAGCCCATGTCCTTCGAGCCCATGACGCAGTAGGCGCCGCCGTACGCCTTACGGGTGATGACGGTGATCTTGGGCACGGTGGCCTCACCGTAGGCGTACAGCAGCTTGGCGCCGCGCCGGATGATGCCGTTGAATTCCTGGCCGGTGCCCGGCAGGAAACCGGGCACGTCCACCAGCATGATGATCGGGACGTTGAAGCAGTCGCAGGTCCGCACGAACCGGGCCGCCTTCTCCGAGGCGTTGATGTCCAGGCAGCCGGCGAACTGGGTGGGCTGGTTGGCCACAATCCCGACCGAACGTCCGTCCACGCGCCCGAACCCGACCACGATGTTCTGTGCGTAACCGGCCTGTACTTCCAGGAATTCGTCATCGTCGAGGATCCGGGTGATGACCTCGTGCATGTCGTAGGGCTGATTGGGTGAATCCGGAATCAGCGTGTCCAGCTCGAGGTCCTCGTCGGTCAGGTTCTCCTCGATGGGCCCGACGGGCAGCGGGGCAGGCTCGCGGGGCGGGTCGGTGGCGTTGTTTGGCGGCAGGTAGCCGAGCAGTTCGCGAACGTAGTCGAAGGCGTCGTGCTCGCCGGACGCGACGTAATGCAACGTTCCCGACTTGGCCATGTGCGTGTGGGCGCCGCCGAGTTCCTCCATGGTGACGTCTTCGCCGGTGACGGTCTTGATGACGTCGGGCCCGGTGATGAACATCTGGCTGGTCTGGTCGACCATGATCACGAAGTCGGTCAACGCGGGTGAGTAGACGTGGCCGCCGGCCGCGGCTCCCATGATCAGCGAGATCTGCGGGACGACGCCGGAGGCCAGGATGTTGTTGCGGAAGATCTTGCTGTACAGGCCCAGCGAGACGACGCCCTCCTGGATTCGTGCTCCGGCACCGTCGTTGATGCCGATGAGCGGCCGGCCCGTCTTGATCGCGAGTTCCTGGACCTTGACGATTTTTTCGCCGTAGACCTCGCCGAGGCTGCCGCCGAACACGGTGGCGTCCTGGCTGAAGATGCACACGTCGCGTCCGTCGATGGTGCCGTAGCCGGTGACGACGCCGTCGCCGACCGGGCGGTTCGCCTCGAGCCCGAAGTTGGTGCTGCGGTGCTTGGCCAGCGCGTCCAGTTCGACGAACGACTCCTCGTCGAGCAGCGCGGTAATGCGCTCGCGCGCCGTCAGCTTGCCCTTGGCGTGGACCTGCTCGACGGCGGTCTCACCGACCGGGTGCAGCGACTCCTCCCTGCGCTTGTGCAGCTCGGCCAGCTTGCCCGCGGTGGTGTGGATGTCGATCGTGTGCTCGCTCGCCGGTTCTGCGGAATGAGCCGAGCGGTCGGTAACGCTTGTCATGGGAGTCGATGTTATCGGCAGACCCGTTGGATGTCCTTAAGCAGCCCTTAAGTAGTCTCCGCTGATGGGCGCGCCTGCGGTCGGGACCGCGGAAGTCGACTGGGCCGAGGAACACGACGTGTTGGTCGCCGGGTCCGGCGGCGGGGGTGTCACGGGTGCTTATACCGCCGCGCGCGAAGGCCTCGACGTGCTGCTCATCGAGGCCACCGAGCGGTTCGGCGGCACCACCGCCTACTCCGGTGGAGGCGGGGTGTGGTTTCCCTGCAACCCCGTGTTGAAGCGTGCCGGCAGCCCCGGCAGCTTCGATGACACCATCGAAGACGCGCTGACCTACTACCACGCCGTGGTCGGCGACCGTACCCCGCGCGAGCTACAGGACACCTTTGTCCGCGGCGGCGCCCCGCTGATCGAATACCTGGAGCAGGATCCCGATCTGAAGTTCGTGCCGCTGCCGTGGCCCGACTATTTCGGCAAGGCGCCCAAGGCGCGGTTGGACGGCCAGCGTCACATCGCGGTCAAGCCGCTGAAGGTGGCCGCCGCACCCGAACTGCGCAACGCGATCCGCGGGCCGCTCGACACCGACCGGCTGGGCGTGGAAACGCCACCTGACTACTTCGTCGGCGGCCGGGCCCTGATCGCGCGGTTCCTAAAAGCCATCGGCAAATACCCGGGCGCGTCGCTGCGGCGCGACACGGCTCTGGTCGAACTCGTGGTGTCCGGCGGGCGGGTCGAGGGCGCGATCGTTGAGACCGCGGGCAAGCGCGTGGCCATCCGCGCGCGACGCGGAGTGTTGTTGGCCGCCGGCGGCTTTGAAAGCAACGACGAACTGCGCCAGCGGTACGGAGTACCAGGCGTGGCGCGAGACACCATGGGCGGCCCGGGAAGTCGCGGTCAGGCGCTGCAAGCCGGTGTCGCGGTCGGTGCCGACACCGACCTGCTGGATCAGGCGTGGTGGTCACCGGGCATGACGCATCCCGACGGTCGCTCCGCATTCGCGCTGTGGTTCACCGGCGGCATCTTCGTCAACCAGCACGGGAAACGGTTCGTCAACGAGTCCAGGGCCTACGACCGGGCGGGCCGCGAGATCATCGCTGCGCTGCGGGACGGCTCAACGACGCTGCCGTACTGGATGATCTACGACCACCGGGAGGGAGAGGTGCCGCCGGTCAAGGCCGCCAATGTGTCGATCGTCGAGACCGAGAAGTACCTCGCTGCCGGGCTCTGGCACACCGCCGACACCCTCGAGGAGCTGGCCACGAAAATCGGTGTACCCGGTCCTGCGCTGACGGCGACGGTCGCCCGGTTCAACGCCTTCGCCGCCGCCGGCGTGGACGAGGACTTCGCCCGTGGCGACGAGGCGTTCGATCGCGCGTTCTCCGGCGGTGCGTCGCCGCTGGTACCTATCGACCGGCCGCCGTTTCACGCCGCGGCGTTCGGCATCTCGGATCTGGGCACCAAGGGCGGACTGCGCACCGACCGCGCCGCGCGGGTGCTCGACGTGTCTGGCAATCCGATCCCCGGTCTGTAC
>JAVROZ010000069.1:0-4408 GCA_032162485.1 Mycobacterium sp. | reverse complement strand
GATCGGCCCGGGCGGCGTGAAAGAGGTAGTTGCCGTCCAGCGAGCCGCCGGCCCCACCGGCCCCACCGGCATTGAACACCCCAGAGCCACCGACCCCGCCGGCCCCGCCGATGCCGCCGGCGCCCCGCCCGCCGGCCCCGCCGGCCCCGCCGGCGCCGAATAGCCCGCCGGCGCCGCCGCCGCCGCCCGCGCCGCCATCGGCGCTGCCTCTACCGCCGGCGCCGCCGGCGCCGCCAGAGCCGATCAACCCGGCGGCCCCGCCGTGGCCCCCGTTGAGGCCGGCTCCGGCCGCTGAGTTCGCTCCAGACCCACCAGCGCCGCCGTTACCGATCAGCCACCCACCGTTGCCTCCGTCTGCACCGCTGCCCGGGGCACCGTTGACGCCGTTGCCGATCAGCGGGCGCCCGGTGAGCATCTGGATGGGATCGACCGCCGCCGCAGTCCCCGGGTTGAGCGCGCCGGCCAGGACGTGCTGGACGTTGGCGGCTTCGCCGTTCGCATAGGCGAACGCACCTGAATTGAGGCTTTGCACAAACTGGTCATGAAATGCCGTGACCGCCTTGCTCACCGCCTGGTATTCCGTCCCATGTCCGGAGAACAGCGAGGCGATAGCTAGCGACACCTCATCAGCACCGGCTGTCAACATCCCCGTCAGGTGCGCTGCTGCCGCCGAGTTGGCCAGGCTGACCGCCGAGCCGATATTCGCCAAGTCTGCTGCTGCCGCCGTCATCATCTCCGGCGCTGCGATTACGAACGACATCAAAACCAGCCTTTGGTAGCTGAGTGGGGTGAAACCGGCGCGCTCAGCCCGACTGAGGTGCAGGCCAAGGTTAGGCGCTCCCCGACTCGGATCTCGCGTTTCGGCCAACCGGGCGCAATTTGGCTGGCATCATCGGTGATCGGCAACACGCGGATTTCCTGACCTGTTGGCGGATATGTCGACGACGGAGAGCACCCTATCGGCGCTGCAGCGCGTTGACTGAGGATTGTTTACCTACCAAACCCCAGATGGCTGCGGGGCGATTCGGACTGTAAGAGCAACTCCTCCACGTGCACCAAATTGCTTGGCAAACAAACTGTCAGCGGTTTCGATTGGCCTCTTGCCGAACACCCGTTCGGCGTGACTACTCCGTGACTACATTCTCGGTTGTGCGCCGTTAATCGGGGTTGAACTCACTTGAGGTCAAACCCGCAGGCAGTGAGGCGGCTCGCCTCACTGCCCGAGGTCGACCGCGAACCGGGTTTAGATTTCGAATCTCACCGAGGGCACCAGGAACACCGCTAGGGACTTCGCTGGCTGAATCCACGGCATATGAACAACAATTCGTTGTCGCGGTTCGACGCAACAGCATTCGACATGTTTCGCGTGCCCAACCGTCACCAAGCCCGATCGACGCACAGGGCCATCTCCGCGCGAGCGACCACCCACAAAACGTCTGGGTCGTCTTGCAGTTCGCTGAGTTGGCAGATCAGGTGCGGCGGCCCGACCCCTATGCTTGAGTGTGTTTGCCAAGAGTTTCCGTCGGTGTGCTGTTGAGGGGGCGTCGTGCAACCAGAAGGAACGCCGTTCGGCCGATACCGGCTGATCGAGCGACTTGGCCGCGGCGGGATGGGGGATGTATGGCGCGCACTCGACACCGAGACCCACCGTGTGGTGGCGGTGAAAGTGCTACCCGCCAACCTGGCGAACGATCCGATGTTCACCCAACGATTCCGTCGGGAGGCTCTGGCCGCGGCGGGTCTCAACGAGCCGCACGTCGTACCCATTCACAACTTCGGTGAAATCGACGGCCGCCTCTACGTCGACATGCGGCTCATCGAAGGTCGCGACCTGCAGACCATCATCGCCCAAGGACCTTTGGAACCCATTACTGCGGTGGGCATCATCGAGCAGATCGCGGCGGCACTGACCGCCGCCCACCGGATCGGGTTGGTACACCGCGACGTCAAGCCTTCCAACATTCTGGTGGCTGAAAACGACTTCGCCTACCTGATCGATTTCGGCATCGCCCGCGCGGCCGGAGAGAGTTCGCTCACCGGTACCGGCAACGTGATCGGGACCTGGGCTTACATGTCGCCTGAACGGATCAGCACCGGGCAGAACGACCCTCGCGGTGACACGTATGCCCTGACGTGCGTCTTGCATGAGGCCCTGACGGGCAGCCAGCCGTACCCCGGCACCAGCATCGAGCAACAAATCGGGGGTCACCTGGGGATGCCCCCACCCCGGCCGTCAACCCTGCGGAGGGGGCTGCCGCCTCAAATCGACGCGGTCATCGCGACCGGGATGGCGAAGAATCCCGATCAACGGTATTCAACCCCGCTCGAGTTGGCTGCGGCGGCCCGTGCGGCGCTGGGCGAATTCGGGCCGCTGACGCGACCCGGTGTCACGAGATCGTTGGAGACGCCCAACTTCGACACCCAAGTGGCGATGCCGCAGACCGGGCCGCGGAACTACCACCAAACCTCGCAGACCGGCGGCGTCTCCAACACCGATGCCACACAATTCCGTCCGCACGTGACTTCGGGGCAGGGGGTCTCGGGTTACGGGACTTCGGGCGAATTCAACGTGCCAGGCCGTCCCCCGACGGGCCCCCCCAGCCCAAATTTCGGGACTCCGCCTGGTGGCGGGGCTCCGCCGGGCCGGGGACCTGCCCGCGGGCCGCAACCGAATCGGAAACGCAAGATTGTGCTGGTGTCGAGCATCGTTGCGATGCTTGCGGTGATCGGCATCGTCGTCGCTATCGCATTAAGCGGTTCTGACAAGGGCTCGAAGCCGGGCGCCACGACCCTACCCAACTCTGGCCCGATTGACGGCACCTACAAAGTGGATTACGGCCCCCAACTCGATGTAAGCACTAAGCCGCTGGCGGGGGGCGAGCCTGCGGAAAGCGAGGTTTGGAAGCTGCGGTCAGAGTGCGGGACCAAAGGGTGCGTGGCCACCGCGGCGAGAATTTCGGGGGACGCCTTCGACGAGCCAAGTCTGGTATTCGACCTCATCGGCAACCGCTGGTACGGCACCCTTATCATCGACGCACCTGAATCATGCAACGGCAAAGCCGAGCGAGAGTGGCACTGGATCTACCTAACGAAACAACCGGACGGCACCCTTTCCGGCGAATGGATAGAAGACTCCGTCGGCTGCTATATCAAGCGAACGGCGACGTTCACCCGCACCGGCGACGCCGACATTGCCAGCATGCCCGACCCGGCCAAACTGCCGCCCCGCAAGTTGCCCAAGGCACTGAACCTGCACGGCATATACCGCTCGAGGATTACGGTCACTGGCGCTAACGCCAAGCCGCGAGAGGACTTGGACTACAGCGTCGATACGATCTGTCTCCGCGACGGGGACCACTGCCTGAGCCGGTTTCTGGAAGTCCCTCCGGGTACTCGGCACGAACTTTTAACCTATGAGACCGGAGGTTGGAAGCGAAATGAGCAGGAGGACAGTCCGTGCGCGGCCGGCGGTACAAGTCATACGCTCTGGACCGCCAACTTCCCCCTGCCTGACCCGGCCCCAGAACCGATCATAGAGCTCAAGGGCAGCGGGAAGTCGGAGGTTTCGGGCAGCGCGTGTACTGGCGGCTACTTTTACGACGAGGTCTTCACCCGCATCGGCAATGACCCGATACCACGTTAGCTGGGGGTGCTCGATTCGCGACAGCACGACTGCGAGCCGGTCCAGTTGCTCATGGGTGAGGTAGCGCTGCACAGGACGTATCGGGAATTCCGACGAGGTGCCGATGGTTGGGGCTGAGGGATGACTGCGCGGAAAGATCGCTCGGCAAGAGGTCAACAGTTAGGATCTCATCGTGGGCGCAAAAAAATGCGGTGCCCGATCAGCTGGCCAAGACACGGTCCGGCCTGACTGTGTCGCCGCGGTTCGCTCGCAGACCCGCGACATCCGGCAGCACTACGCCGTCAGTGCAGCGCGCCGGGCTCGGATACTAAACATCGCATCCTGGTTGGCCGTGGCCGTCAGCATCAGCTTCGTGACCATGCAGTTGCTGATGAGCACCTGGCTCTGGCAGGTCGTCTCCATCAACATCTGCGCTGCCCTGATTTTCGCAATCATCCCGACGCTGCAACGCTTCGGCGACCTGGTGGCACCCCTGACGTTCATCATCGCGGCTTTTGTCACGGTCTTCGCCAGCTGTTGGGATGTCGGAACCGGCTCCGGTGCTCAGCTCTTCTTCATAGTCGGAGCCTGTCTGGTCGTACTGGTGCTCGGCACCGAACACATCTTTCTGGCCAGCTGCCTGGCGGCGGTCTCGGCGGGCCTGGTCATCGCCACCGAGTTCTTGATCCCCCGTGACACCGGGCTGCAACCTGCCTGGGCCCTGTCAGCGGGCTTCGTCATCACCACCATCTCCGCCTGCGTGATGGTGGTCGTGACGATGTGGTT
>JAVROZ010000068.1:0-4765 GCA_032162485.1 Mycobacterium sp. | reverse complement strand
GCCCGATCCAGTCCTGGGTGTATGACGACAACTTCGAGCTGGACTACCACGTACGGCGTTCGGCGCTGGCCAGCCCAGGCGATGAACGTGAACTCGGAATCCTGGTGTCCCGCTTGCACAGTAATGCTCTTGACTTGCGTCGTCCGCCATGGGAAATGCACTTCATCGAAGGCCTCGAAGGCGGCCGGTTCGCGATCTATATCAAGATGCACCACGCGCTGGTCGACGGCTACACCGGCCAGAAGCTGCTGGCCCGCAGTCTGTCCACCGACCCGCACGACACCACCCATGCGCTGTTCTTCAACATCCCCACGCCCGGTCGGGCATCCGCCGAAAAGGGCGGATCAGGCGGTGGCATCGCGGGCAGCCTGATGAGCGGCCTCGGTGGCGTGATGAGCAACCTGGGCGGCGTGATCAGTGGGGTGGGCAGCGTGATCGGTTCCGTCGCGGGTGCGGGACGGTCGACGTTGGACCTCACCAAGGCGATCGTCAACACCCAGCTGCGCAGCGACAACGAGTACCGCAACCTCATCGGCTCAGTGCAGGCCCCGCGTTCGATCCTCAACAACCGGATCAGCCGTAACCGCCGCTTCGCCACCCAGCAGTACCAACTCGACCGGCTCAAAGGCATTGCGAGCGCTCATGATGCGACCCTTAACGATGTCGCGTTGGCGATCGTCGGTGGCGGCCTACGGCGGTTCCTGGACGAACTGGGGGAGTTGCCGGACAAGCCACTGATCGCGATGTTGCCGGTCAATGTGCGGCCAAAGGACGACGAGGGCGGCGGCAACGCCGTCGCCGCAATCCTGGGGACGCTGGGCACCGATGTCGCCGATCCGATCGAGCGTCTGCAGGCGGTCACCGCCACAACCCGGATGGCGAAGGCCGAGCTGGCCAAGATGGACAAGGATGCGATCCTGGCCTACACCGGAGCTTTGATGTCGCCGTTCGTATTGCAGTTGGCCAGCACGCTCAGCGGGGTGAAGACGCCGTGGCCGTACGCCTTCAACCTCTGCGTCAGCAACGTGCCCGGCCCTCGGGATGCGCTCTACCTACGGGGTAGCCGGATGGAGGCGTCGTATCCGGTCTCGATCGTGACGCACAGCCAGGCGCTCAACATCACCTTGCAGAGCTATGCCAGCACACTGAACTTCGGGTTCATCGGCTGTCGCGACACCCTGCCGCACCTGCAGCGGTTGGCCGTCTACACCGGGGAAGCGCTCGATGAGTTGGAGGCACTCGGCTGACGCACCGCTGAGCCGCCCTTCACCGCTTGCCGAAGACCCGCCCTTCCCACCACAGCGCCAGGCGGGTGTGCGAGCGCGGCAGCAGCCGTACCAACAGGTCGACGCCTTTCGCGTCTTTGCCCACCAGCACCCGGCTGCGGTTGGCCTCCACGCCGGCCAGGATGATCTGGGCGGCCTGTGCCGGGGACATCTTGAGCAGTTTCTTGTTGTACGTCTCGGCCCGCTGCCGTTGTTCTTCGGTGATCTCCCGCCCGGCACGCTCGGCTTCATCGAGGGCTGACGTGGCGATGTTGGTGGCGATACCTCCGGGGTGCACGACGGTTACCTGAACCGGATGTCCCCCCGAAAGCATCTCCGCCCGAAGGGATTCGGTAAATCCGCGGACCGCGAACTTGGTCGTGCAGTAGCCACTCATCGATGGTTGCGCCATCAGGCCGTTGAGGCTGGAGATGTTGACCACGTGACCATCGCCGGACTCGATCAGGTGCGGCAGGAACTCCTTCGTGCCGTTGATGACGCCCCACAGGTTGATGGCGATGATGCGCTCATACGCGTCGTAGTCGCAATCGAGCACCGGCGCCGCGCCGCTCGCGATGCCTGCGTTGTTATAGAGCTGATGGACGACGCCGTAATGCGCGGCGACAGACGAGGCGTAGGCCTGCACCGCCGAGCGGTCGCTGACATCGAGCAGTTCGACGTGCGCTTTTCCGTCGAGTGCATTGACCTGTTCGGCGGTCTCGGTCAATCCCGCCTCGTTGACGTCTGATATCGCCACGCGGGCTCCGCGACGTGCCAAACCGACTGCCAAGGCCCGCCCAATGCCTGAGCCGGCTCCGGTGACAACGGTGACCTTGCCGTCAATCGAACCCATCTGCCGGTCCTTTCGGCCACATAGGTGAGCCATCAGTTGGGATTGCGGTGAATCAGTTCGCGCCAGCCGGCTGCTGCGACGCTGCGGCTGCAGTCGGAGCGTCGAGTGACGTTGACGTCTCGTAGGCGTCGAGGTCGAAGCGTTTGGTCTGTCGCCGAAAACGGAAGGTGAAGTCGGGCCACAATGTGGTGTTGTTGCCGTGTGCGTCCAGATACCAGCTGGCGCAGCCGCCGGTCATCCAGACCGTGCCCGCCAGCTTGCGCTGCAATGCGTCGTTGTAGTCGTCGAAGACGTCCTGCCGGACGTCGATGCGGGTGATGTTCCGGCTCTTGATGTTGTTGACCGCGTCGACGACGTAGTTCAGTTGAGACTCGATCATGTACACCATCGACGTGTGACCGAGCCCGGTGTTCGGGCCGATGAGGATAAACATGTTCGGGTAACCCGCGATCGTGCTGCCCTTGTAGGCACGCATTCCCTTGTCCGCGAATGTTTGGCTCAGACTCTTGCCGTCGGCCCCGCAGATGGCGTCGAACATCGGGGAGTCCGTGACGTGGAAACCGGTTGCCACGATGATCGCGTCGACTTCGCGGGCGGTACCGTCCTCGGTGATTATGCTGCGGCCTTTGACTTCTCGGATGCCGTCGGTCACCAGTTCGACGTGCTCGCGATCCAATGCGGGATACCAGTCATTGGAGATGAGCATCCGCTTGCAGCCGATGCGAAAATTCGGCGTCACCTTCCGCCGCAACTCCGGATCTTTGATCTCGGTGCGAATCTTCAAGCGCGACAACAACTCGAAGAGCTTCATCAACCGGGGGTTTTTGGCCAGCCCAACTACTTGAGTCTCTCGGACCGCGTATATCCCGGCACGAGCCAATGCCAGCACCCCGGGGATGTTGCGGAAAGCCCATCGTTCGACGCGGGTGAACGGGCGGTCTAAACGTGGCAGCAGCCACGGAGCCGTGCGCTGGTAGACGTCGAGATGAGCGACCTCGTCGACGATTGCCGGGACGATCTGAATCCCGGAGGCCCCCGTCCCGATCACAGCGACACGCTTGCCGGTCAACTCAGCGTCATGGTTCCACTGCGCCGAGTGAAACAGCTGGCCATCGAAGTCATCGATACCGGTGATGCCGGGCAGCGACGGTTCCGCAAGCGCACCGAAGGCGCCGATCACCACATTCGCCGTCATCGTTCCGTGAGCCGTCGAGAGCTCCCAGTGCCGATCCTGCTCTCGCCAGACGGCGTTCTTGACGTGGCAGTTGAAGACGTGCCGGTCCAGAACGCCTGCACGTTCGGCTACGCCGCGGATGTAGTTCTGGATCTCCGTTTGAGTGGAGAACGACCGAGTCCACTCCGGGTTGAGCGCGAAGGAATACGAATACAAGTGTGATGGCACGTCACATGCCGCGCCCGGGTACGAGTTGTCTCGCCAGGTCCCGCCTACATCGTTCCCGCGCTCGAGCACGATGAAATTCTTGTGCCCGGCTTCATCTAATTTGACTGCCGCGCCCAGGCCGGAGAATCCGCTACCCACGATGGCGATTTCGGTGTGTTGGGGGAGCCGAGTCGTCTGAGACTGGCTCGCTGACACTTGAGTCGCGCGAGTCACGTTGTCCTCCTTGACATGTTCCCGCCGGCCGGTTCGCAGCGTGGGGGATGCCCCATGAAGCGGTGTTCAGGTGAAGAACTCGTAGCCTACGACCCCGTAGGTTGTTGCCCTGGCGGCCAGTGTTGAAACGAAAAAGTGTCAATTCTTTGAAGTTTGCTAGACACTTCCCACAGCTGCTGCGCAGCAATAGTTCAGGGGGGACAACTGACTCCGGTCTACCTTGGCGAGAGTGACTGATTCCCAACTGCGTGCGATGTCCTTCGGAGCCATAGCCGAGGAGTACGACGGGCTGCGGCCGCAGGCTCCGCAGGAGGCGGTGGACTGGCTGGTGCCGCCCGGCTGTGAGGTCGCCGTCGATGTCGGCGCGGGCACCGGCCTGTTCACCCGCCGCCTGGCCGACCGAGCCGCGCAGGTCATCGCCGTGGAGCCCGATGCGCGCATGCGAAAGGTGCTGACGGCACGATCGCCGGGCGTGCGTGTCATCGAGGGCCGCGGCGAGTCGATTCCCCTTCCGGACACTGCGGCGGACGCGGTGTTCGTCTCCACGGCGTGGCACTGGATGGATCACGAACAGGCCGTTCCCGAGGCCGCCCGGGTGCTACGTGACGGCGGTCGGCTTGGCCTGATCTGGACGAGCCGGGACCGCGAAGTGGACTGGTTGCGCGACCTGAGCGCACTGCGCAGCAAAGACACATCCGAGCCTGAATCCGGCGAGCGATTCCGTCGGCGCCTGTACTTCGATCTTCCCGAACCCCCGGTCTTTCAGAACATCGCGCGCGAGACGTTCCAATTCGTGCGCACTATGACCGTCGAGGATGTTGTCGCGATGCTCGGCACCTACAGCAGGGCCATCGTCGCGTCTCCGGAAGACCGATCGCACGGACTGGCCGACGCGCGTCTTGCCTTGGAGGCGCGTTTCCCGGGTGCCGACACAATCGATGTGCCGATGCGGGCGTGGTGCTGGCGTGCGGATCGGATACCCCGCGCCGACAGGCGGTAATGCCGCCGCGGGCTAGGCTCGTTTCGTGGCCG
>JAVROZ010000067.1:0-2831 GCA_032162485.1 Mycobacterium sp. | reverse complement strand
CGGTTTCGCCGCTGCGACGTCAGACGCCTTCGACATGTTCCAGTCGATCCTCAAGATCAAGATGATTACGGTTCAGGTCAACGGGAACGAGATGGCCTGGGTGTGCGAAAACCACTTCGGCGCCGAGCCGAACGTGCAAATGGCACACAGCATCGAGACGTTCGCTTGGGACGACAACGGAAACCTGCTCATCAAGACCTACTATCCGATGCCGGAATCCGTCGATGCCGAGGCCGATCCCTACGCCCATCTATTGGACGGGCAGAAGTAGTCCTGGCGCTCGACCTCGTCTTTAGCTCCCTGACGCGGCCTGCTACTAGCATTGCCCGGGTGAGTTTCGTCGTCCCGCCGGAGGCTTATGGCCGTTTCATGGGCCGATATGCCGAGCCTCTTGCGGTGGTCTTCGCGGCATTCGCCGGGATCGACGTCGGCGACAAGGTGCTCGACGTTGGCTGTGGGCCGGGTGCGCTGACGGCGCACTTGCGGTCGGTCGGAGCCGAGGTTGCTGCGATTGATCCTTCGCCACCGTTCATCGACGCAATCCGTGAGCGCTTCCCAGACGTTGACGTGCGCCAAGGTACGGCGGAGGAATTGCCTTACGACAGCGCCGCTTTCGACGCTGCTCTGGCGCAATTGGTCGTGCACTTCATGACGGATTCAGTGATCGGCTTGAGACAGATGAGCCGCGTGACTCGGCGTGGCGGTGTTGTCGCAGCATGCGTATGGGACGGGCCGACCGGTGCACTGGCACCGTTCTGGGATGCAGTTCACGCGATCGACCCTGACGCTGAGGATGAAGCGCTGCTCTCCGGCGCGCACATGGGGCACCTCACCGAGCTCTTCGAAGCTGCCGGCCTTGTCGATGTGGACGAAGATTCGATTACTGTCGATGTCGTGCACCCGACGTTCGAGGAGTGGTGGGAGCCATACACATTCGGTGTAGGTCCTGCCGGTGACTACGTCCAGCGACTCGATGACGACGCGCGCGCAGCTCTTGAATCAGTGGCTCGCGAGCGTCTGGGTAATGGGCCTTTCACCGTCACCGCCGCCGCGTGGGCCGCCCGCGGGACCGTGTGAGTACAACGTGGAGGTTCGGCCCGCCACCAGCGATCCGGTGGCGGGCCAAACTGTGCCGTTCAGTGGCCGGCCGAGGGAATGGCCACGCGTACCGAGCCGTCGCCCAACTGGGGTCCATTGACGCGCACCGAACCGTCGCCGGGAAGGGCGCGCTGGCACTGGATGCACTCGACCACGGGGACGCCGAAGTCTGAGTAGTCGACCGTCGGACCCGGGCTCGATGGGGCGGCGCCGGCGGTGCCAGCCGTCAGCCCCAATCCGGCAAGCGCGACGCCGCCCGACAGTAGCGCCCCGACGATCATCTTCTTCAGAGGTTGGTTTGCATTCATGTTGTTTTCCCCCTTAGGGTTTCGCGGTCCTGCTTGACCGCTGGGTTGTTGACAACACGAAGGTATGACCATCCTCTTGGAGGATTCTCAATGCCTTCTTCTTAGAAGGCTCTCACTGCTTTTCGCGCGAACGCTGCCGTCTCCGCGTTCTCAGTCCATTCGCTCGACCCACTGAGCGCGAGATGGTCCAGGGGCGAAGGGGTCACCGAAGTACTGCGTCTCGCGGACTACCGCCTCATCTTCGAATTCCATGATGCTGACTACGTAATACGGTTGCTCGTCGTACTTGAGGACCAGTTCGTTGATCCAAAGGTCCCCACCACCGAGGATGCGTCGCACGGTGAAGCGTTTTGCGTTTGGCTGGTCGACGCGCGACGCCTGAATGTTGGCCCTGCCGCAGATGCGCTCGCCCGATTGCGGATACTCGAGAACTGCATCAGCTCGGTAGATTTCGTGCTCCGTGTCGAAGTCGTTGGCGTCCGACGCTGCCCAGTGATGCTGCAGAGCGGCCCGCACGTCGTCGTCGCCCATGGCGTTTCCCCTTCCGTGAAGAATCAATGATCCGGTATGACGGAGTCTTCCGTCGTCAGACTGATGCGCTTCGGGAGTCCCGCTGATAAGGCAGAATCGCGGAGGTGACGCCGCCCCAACGCCCCGGGCCGCCTGGTTGGCGCCGCAGGGGGACTCCGCCTCCCCACCCTGCAACGCAACGGCTGCCAAGTCGTGGGCAGCCGGAGCCGCCGACCGAGCAGCTCCGCGCCCGCTACCGCCCTGAGGATGCGGGGCCGACCGAGCAGTTTCGCCGGCCGCAGTCGCCAGCCGATTCATCTCCGACCGAACAGATCCGGCGGCCTCCACCAGCGGGCCGCCCACCATCACCACCACCTCCCAACCCTGAGCAGCCCGAAGTCAAGAAGCGACGCAGCTTGCGCAGTCCGCAGTCGCTTCTCCTGATCGCGATCATCGTCGTCGCCCTGGTGGCAGGCGGTCTGGCCGGTGCCGAGCTCTACGCGCGGCACCGTGCGGACACCGTCCTGGTGGCGGTTGCCGAGTGCGTCGTCAAGGACAGCGCCACCATCTCGTTCGGAGTGAACCCGCCATTCCTGTGGCAGCACATCACCGGCCACTACACCAACATCTCGGTCGCCACCGGTGGTAATCAAGTTCAGGACGCCAAGGGAATGACGGCCGACGTGACGCTCAAAGACGTGCGGTTGCAGGACTCCGCGGACTCCAAGGGCACTATCGGATCGCTGAACGCGACGCTCGGTTGGACGTCGGAAGGCATCAAGGACACCGTGGTCGCCAACCTGCCGCTGGTGGGGAATTTGGTCACCGGTGTGAGCACCGACCCCGCGGCGGGCACCATCGTCTTGGAAGCAGGCAGCGGCAGCGTCACGGCCAAGCCCGTTGTCAGCGACGGTG
>JAVROZ010000066.1:0-5865 GCA_032162485.1 Mycobacterium sp. | reverse complement strand
CACCACGACCTGGTGCTCCGAGGACGATGCAGAACTTTCTGCGAGACAGCTGTTGCAGCGAGCATGCCAGCCGTGCTCATCCCTCCACGTATGCGGTCGGCCAAGAGGTACCCAGTCGGGTGACCATTTGATCGCAAACGCATAGTCGATCCGGATGGTGACCGCGTTGGCCAACTCCTGCAACGAGTCATCGGCCACGCCGAGTTCAGCGAAGGCGTTGATCGCTCGCATCTCGTCAAGCACTGCGTGATGGAGAAGCTCGATCTCCCGCGAGCCCCAGTCCGGGTTATCCGATGTGTGGCTCGAAAGGCTGCGGTGATCGTCGCGGGCGTCATCTTGCGCAGAGTTCGAGTCGACCATCTGCTTGGTATCGGATCGCGAAGGAGTCGACTCGGTCTAGATGCCCAAGTCAATGCTTACTCGTTGACGCTGATCCGAACCGGAACTCGACAACATCACCGTCGCTCATCACGTAGTCCTTGCCTTCCATCCGCACCTTGCCGGCCGCCTTGGCCGCTGCCATCGACCCAGCAGCGATCAGGTCGTCGTAGGACACGATTTCAGCCTTGATGAAGCCCTTCTCGAAGTCGGTGTGAATCACACCGGCCGCCTTCGGTGCGGTGTCACCTTGATGGATGACCCACGCCCGTGCTTCCTTGGGGCCTGCCGTCAAATACGTCTGCAGCTTCAGGGTGTGAAAACCCGCCCGCGCCAACGCATCCAGACCTCGCTCGGTCTGGCCGATCGACTCCAACAATTCCGCGGCCGACTCGTCGTCGAGTTCGCTCAGTTCGGATTCGATTGCAGCGTCGAGGAATACCGCGTCTGCCGGGGCGACGAGCTCGCGTAGCGCGGCAACCCGCTCAGCGTCGGTCAGCACCGACTCGTCGGCGTTGAACACATACAGGAACGGTTTGGTGGTCAGCAGGTTCAGCTCGCGCAGCGCGGAGACGTCCTTCGTCGCGGCGAACAGCGTCTTTCCGCTGTCAAGAATCTCCTGCGCGGCTACGGCTGTGTCGTACACCGGTCTGCGCTCTTTGCTGGTACGGGCTTCCTTTTCCAGCCGTGGCAGGGCCCGCTCCAAGGTCTGCATGTCGGCCAGGATCAGCTCGGTTTCGACGACCTCGATATCGGATTTGGGGTCGACGTGTCCGGCGACGTGCGTCACGTCGTCGTCGGCAAACACCCGTACCACCTGGCAGATGGCGTCACACTCTCGGATATGGGCCAGGAACTTATTGCCCAGCCCGGCCCCTTCGGACGCCCCCTTGACCAGGCCTGCGATATCGGTAAAAGTCACCGGCGCCGCGACGATGCGCTCGGATTTAAAGAGCTCCGCCAACTTGTCCAGCCGCGGATCGGGTAACGAGACCACACCTTCGTTCGGTTCGATCGTTGCGAACGGATAGTTGGCAGCCACCACATTGTTGCGGGTCAGCGCGTTAAACAGCGTCGACTTTCCCACGTTGGGCAGTCCCACAATTCCCAGGCTTAGGCTCACAGGAAGCCAAGTCTAGGGGCACGCCAAGGGCGACTGTCGCGGCTATATACGGGCCTTTCGGCGCATAGCCGGTACGGTCAACATGTGTCAGCGCAGCGAGAAAGCGCGGCGGTGGAGACAAATCACCGTTCGATCGTCCCCAACCTCCCAGGTGTGCCGTGGTGGGCAGCAGTACTCATCGCCATTGGAGCAACGGCCGTGGGCTACGCGCTCGACGCCGGACACAAGGAGTTGACCCACACATTCGCCGGTTTCTATATCGCCGGTTGTGTGGCAGCGGTCCTGGCGGTACGACAGGCGGCGGTGTTCACCGCGGTCATCCAGCCGCCCCTGATCCTGTTCTGCACCGTGCCCGGGGCCTACTGGCTGTTCCATGGCGGCAAGGTCGACAAGTTCAAAGACCTCCTGATCAATTGTGGTTATCCGCTCATTGAGCGGTTCCCGCTGATGTTGGGCACCGCGGGGGTCGTGCTGCTGCTCGGCATGATCCGGTGGTTCCTCGGCAAGAACGCCCCGGCGACGGCACCGGCCGCCCGGGATGCCGCGACCAAAGACGGCAAGACCACAGCCGAACGAACCCCTGTTATCAGCGGCATCGTCGCAAAGCTGAGTTCGCTGCTGGCCCTCGGTCCCGAGGACGACGAGGCCGCCGGTACCGCCCCGCCGCCAGCACACGCACGGGGCAGAAACGCGAGAAACACCCGGAGCGCCCGCAGCACCGGCAGTCGATCGGCTGAACAGCGGCAGGCCCGCAGCCGCTCCCGGCACGCTCGACCTGGGCTGGACGACACGTACGAACCCGGTGGCGAACGTCCCCGCCGCACCACCCGCAGAAGTTCGGTGTCGTCCACCGACTTCACTACCGACTTTGGCCCGGCCGATCCCCCGGCTCAGCGGCCACGCCGCCGCCGTTCAGCGGATGAGCCCAACCTCGGGGCACCACCACCCCGGGAAATGCGCCGGGAGCCGCACTCACGCCGCAGTTCCTACGAGCGGTCTTACGAACGGGCCGAGCCGCGCAGCAGACGTTTCGATCCCTACGAGTCCTACGACCGACCTGAGACATCCGAGCGCGGTGAACGCCGCAACCGGCATGAGCGCCGTGAGTCCGGCTATGAGCCCTACGAGCCGCGCTACGAACCCCGAAGCCGGCGCGCCACGTCCAATGGATCCGGTAACAACTCCACCCCGACTCACCATCCGATTTCGCAGGTCCGCTACCGCGGACAAGCCCCGCGCAGCGAACCCCCACGCGACGAGGGCCGGGAAGAACCGGGTTCGGATCGACGGACTCGGTCACGGCCGCCGCGCAGGCCCCAGACCGAATCCTGGGAATACGATTCCTGAGCCGGGCCGCTAACCCCGCGTCCGGGCTGGCCGAATCTCGCGGGGTAGGGCAAATACGAGTGTCTCGTTGGCCGTGGTCACCGGCTGCACCATGTCGAAGCCGTACTCGGCGAGCCGCTGTAGCACACCGCTTACCAGCACCTCGGGGACAGATGCCCCGGACGTGACACCCACCGTGGTGACACCGTCGAGCCACGTCGGGTCAATGTCGTCCGCCCAGTCGACGAGGTACGCCTCCTTGGACCCGGCGCCCAGCGCCACCTCGACCAGCCGCACCGAGTTCGACGAGTTGCGCGAGCCGACGACGATCACCAGCTCGCATTCGGGCGCCATCGCCTTGACCGCGACCTGGCGGTTCTGGGTCGCGTAGCAGATGTCGTCACTGGGCGGGTCCTGCAGTTTCGGGAATCGCTGACGCAGCCGCCCGACGATCTCCATGGTCTCGTCGACGGACAGCGTGGTCTGCGACAACCAGATCACTTTGTCCTCGTCGCGAATGCTGACGTGTTCGACGGCTTCCACCCCGTCGACCAGCTGCACATGATCGGGAGCCTCGCCGGCCGTGCCGATGACTTCCTCGTGCCCCTCGTGGCCGATCAACAGAATGTCGTAGTCGGCGCGGGCAAAGCGTCTGGCCTCGTTGTGCACCTTGGTGACCAGCGGGCACGTCGCGTCAATGGTCTTGAGGTTGCGCGCGGCGGCGTCCACGTGCACCGTCGGCGCGACCCCGTGCGCGGAGAAGACGACGATGGCTCCCTCGGGAACCTGGTCGGTCTCCTCGACGAAGACCGCACCCGCCGCGGCCAGCGTGTCGACCACGTGCTTGTTGTGCACGATCTCGTGCCGCACGTAGACGGGGGCGCCGTGCTTCTCCAACGCACGTTCGACCGTTTCGACCGCCCGGTCCACACCCGCGCAATAGCCACGCGGCTCAGCCAGCAGCACCCGCTTGTGGTCTGGCACTCCGGATACCGAGGTGACCGATATCGAAGCGCCGGGAATTCCCATGTCAATAGTCGGCGCCATGCCCTTCAGGGTACGTTCCGCCGACACGGATACGCCATTTCACCGCCCTCAGCTTGGAGTTAGCCGCTGCTTGAGGCAGGCTTGGACGCATGGCTAGTGCACCGTACGGGGTTCGACTGTTGGTCGGCGCAGCGACAGTCGCCGTCGAGGAGACGATAAGGCTTCCGCGAACCATCCTGATGTACCCGATGACCCTGGCAAGCTCGGCAGCACACCTGGTGATGCGCTTCCAGCAAAACCTGGCTGAGCTGGTCATCAAGGGTGACACCACGCTGGAATCGATTTTTCCGCCGAAGGACGAACAAGCCGAGTGGGCCACATTCGACGAGGATCAGGATGACGTGGACGGCGGGGGCGCCGTCGGATTTTCCAATATTCCTGTCGACGGCCTCGACAGCGAACGCCGCGCCGAGGGTCGTTTCGCGTTGTATTCGGTGGCCGATGCCCCTGAGTCTGGCGATGCCCCGACGCAACCTGTTTCAGCACGGGAAACCGCATCAGTGGCCGCCTCCAGCGTGGCCGCACCCGCCGTGGCAGCCGAACTCGACTACCCGCAACTGACCCTGGCGCAGCTGCGGGCGCGGCTGCAGTCGCTGGATGTCGCCGAACTCGAAGCCCTGCTGGCCTACGAGCAGGCCACCAAGGCCCGCGCTCCCTTCCAGACGCTGCTCGCCAACAGGATCACCCGCGCGTCCGCAAAGTGACCCGCGCTGCGGAAGCCAATTCGGCCGAGAACCCCTTCCCGGTCCGGGCGGTCGCCATCCGGGTCAAGGGCTGGATCGACAAGCTGGGCACCGTCTGGGTCGAAGGGCAGTTGGCCCAGATCACCATGCGGTCCAACACCAGCACCGTGTTCATGGTGCTGCGCGACCCTGCGGCCGATATGTCACTGTCGGTGACCTGTTCGCGTGATCTGGTGCTGCGCGCTCCGGTCAAACTGACTGAAGGCACTCAGGTCGTGGTCTGCGGCAAGCCCTCGTTTTACACCGTGCGCGGCACATTCTCCTTACGGCTCAGCGAGATTCGTGCCGTCGGCGTAGGCGAGCTGTTGGCCCGCATCGAGAGGCTGCGCCGCCTGCTGGACGCCGAGGGGCTCTTCGATCCGCGGCTCAAGCGACCAATCCCGTTTCTGCCGAATATGATTGGGTTGATTACTGGCCGGGCCAGTGCCGCCGAACGCGACGTGACGACGGTGGCTGCCGCGCGCTGGCCCGCGGTGCGGTTCGCCGTCCGCAACACCGCCGTGCAGGGCCCCAACGCCGTCGCACAAATCGTCGAGGCGCTGCGCGAACTCGATCGGGATCCCGATGTCGACGTCGTCGTGATTGCCCGCGGCGGTGGCAGCGTCGAGGATCTATTGCCGTTCTCCGACGAAACACTGTGCCGGGCAATCTCGGCTTGCCACACACCGGTCATCAGCGCCGTCGGACACGAACCCGACAACCCGCTATGCGATTTGGTCGCCGATCTGCGCGCCGCCACCCCCACCGATGCGGCCAAGAAGGTGGTGCCCGATACGGCCGTCGAGCAACGGCTAATCGGTGAGTTGCGCCAACGCAGTGCCCAGGCACTGCGCAATTGGGTATCGCGCGAGCAGCACGCCCTCGTCCAGCTGCGCAGCCGCCCCGTGCTGGCCGACCCGTTGCGACTGGTGACTATGCGCGCCGATGAGGTTCAACGCACCCGCTCGGCGCTGCGCCGCGACGTCACCCGATTGATCGCCACCGAGACCGAACGCGTCGGGCACCTGGCCGCGCGGCTGTCCACGCTGGGACCGGCGGCCACACTGGCCCGCGGCTATGCCGTGGTACAGGTGGCAACGCCGACGGCCACGGAAGTTCTACGCTCGATCGACGACGCGCCGGCCGGGACAAGGCTGCGTGTGCGTGTCGCCGACGGTGCGATCACGGCGGTAAGTGAAGGGCGCATCGATGGTTTCTGATGACAACAAAGGCAATTACGACACCGACAATGACAGTGCCGAAGATCAA
>JAVROZ010000065.1:0-7379 GCA_032162485.1 Mycobacterium sp. | reverse complement strand
CGAAGACCTCCTTGCCCTGTGCGCTGCGCAGGTCGATGCCGAGTGCCCGGTGATTGCGGTGCGTCCACGCGAACGACTCACTCATCGCGTCGCCGACTCGGGCCTGCCGCAAACCGTCCGGGTAGTCAGCACTTTCGACCTTGATGACCTCGGCCCCGAGATCTCCGAACAGGCGGCTCAACTCGCCGCCTGCCACGATGATGCCGAGATCCAAGATTCGCAGTCCGGCGAACGGATACCCGCCCCGCTCGCCCGACGGCCTTGGTGCTGGCGCGGGCGGGGACAGCCAGTGTGGTTTGTCGTGTCCGACGGCAGGCGCTGGCGTCCGGAAGCCAGCCCGCTGCTCGTCGACGACGAAGTAGCCGGTGGGCACTGTCGTGCGCACGCCGGGCACCAGTTCTGCGTCGGTGATAGCGCCGACGGCCTGAAAGTGTTCGGTACAAAGAATCAGCGACGGTGTGAGGACCGCGGCGATAGGCACCCCGTGGGCCTGCCCGGCTGCCACCAACTCCTTCATGGTCTGATCGCCGAACAGCGTCGCCACCAGCAGGCCGATCTGCGGCCAGGCCGCGAACCGCGCGCCGATCGCGTCGTACCTGGGGTCCTGAAAGTCCTCCGGCTCCCCCAGCCAACGCCGCAGCCCGCGCCATTGACGTGGTGCCATCACGCACAACCGGACGTAGCCGTCCCGGCACGGATAGATCGGGTAGGCGTCCTGATTCTTGGGGCGTCCGCGCCACCGCGTGTTGCTGCGGAGGCCGGCCGCAACCTGCCCGTGCGCCCCGAACGCCGGGTCCAGCGACATCACCACCGCATCGAATCGCGAGAAGTCAATGTAATCACCCGTGCCACAGCGCAATCGGTTGTAGTACGCGACCAATACCGCCCATGTCGCCTGCGCGGCCGCGGTTGCCGAGGCGATCCCGTCGGGCGGCAATACTGGAATGCCGTCCGTGGGGCCCGAGCGGGCCAGCGACCCCGCCATTGCATACAGCACCGCGTCGGTGGCGCGCCACGATGAACGCGGGCCGGTCGCACCGAAATCGCTGATGGACAGCACCACCAGGTGGGGATACCTATCGGACAATTCGACGGGCGAAGTGCCGTAACCTGCCGCCTGGCCCGCGTCGACGAGGATGTCGGCGCTTTCGGCAAGTGTGAGCAACCGGCGGCGGTCGTCCTGGTCGCGCGGGTCCAGGACGGTGCTGCGCTTGTTGGCGTTAGCCACGGCGAACGGGATGCTTGCACCGGCGAGGGTGGGCGGCACATCGCGACCCGGGTTGCCGCCGGGCGGCTCCACTTTCAGGACGTCTGCCCCCAAGTCGGCGAGCAACCGCGTTACCGTGGCGGCGTCACCGTCGGACAAGTCGAGGACGCGCACCGCGTCGAGCAACATGTCGGGCATCAGCACACCGTAGCCAGTCGCCCCAATGCGGTCATGCCTAGATCGGTGTGCGATAGCGCACTTCGTCCACCGTTTGGTTGCCGAATGTCTCGGTCCGATGCGTCCCGTCGAATTTCCAGCCATCGCGTTCGTAGAAGCGGCGAGCGTTGATGTTCTCTCGCATCACCCACAACGCAACACCCGCGACGCCCAGTCCGCGTAGCCGCGCCCGTGCCGCAGTGATCAACGAACTACCGATCCCGGCGCGCAGGCAGGACGGGTCGACGTAAATCGCCATCAGTTCGCCGAAATCCGGCAAGTCGTAGTCCCGACACAAACCTGTTGTAGCTAAGCCACAGACGGTCGTGCCATCGACGGCGACCAGAGTGGACGGTACCCGCAGTCCCATCCGGCCGAAGTTGTATTTGTGGGTCCACATTTCGGGCGTGAGGCCGTCCAGATACTCCTGGGAAATGAGTCCCCGGTAGGCCGACCGCCATGACCGCACATGCACGCGGGCCAAGTCGTAGGCATCCTCCGGTACTGCCGCGCGCACCTCCGTCATCGTTGCCAGTATCTAGCGCCTACCGTGAAACCATGGCAGACACGGCATCGGTCGCGGCAAAAATCGGCGGCAAGGTAGTAGTCATCACCGGCGGCGCCCGAGGCATTGGGTTGGCGACGGCGACCGCGCTGCACAAGCTTGGCGCCAAGGTTGCGATCGGCGACATCGACGAGACGACAGTGAAGGAGTCAGGAGCCGACCTCGGTCTCGAGGTGTACGGCAGGCTTGACGTCACCGACCCAGGTTCGTTCGCCGATTTTCTCGAACAAGTCGAGCGCCAGCTCGGACCGATCGACGTGCTGGTCAACAACGCCGGCATCATGCCGGTAGGTCGGATTATCGACGAGCCGGACGCCGTCACCCGACGCATTTTGGACATCAACGTCTACGGCGTGATTTTGGGCAGCAAGCTGGCAGCTCAGCGTATGGCCCCCCGCGGGCGCGGCCATGTCATCAACATCGCTTCACTGGCTGGTGAGCTGCACATCGTCGGACTGGCCACCTACTGCGCCAGCAAGCACGCGGTGCTTGGGTTCACCGACTCTGCGAGGCTCGAGTACCGCGCGGCGGGCGTGAAGTTTTCCTCGGTGCTGCCGACCTTTGTCAACACCGAACTGGTCTCGGGCACCCCCGGGACGAAGGGTTTTCGGAATGCAGAACCGGCCGAGATCGCCGACGCGATAGTGGCACTGATAGCACAACCCAGGCCGCGGGTGCGGATCACCAAAGTGGCTGGCGCGATGGTGGTTTCGCAGAAATTCTGGCCTCGCAGGCTCTCCGAGGGATTGAACCGTCTGATGGGCGGCGACCATGTCTTCACCGATGACGTCGATGTCGAGAAGCGCCGAGCCTACGAGGCTCGTGCCCGCGGCGAAGAGTGAGGCCATAAGGCGGCGTTCATCTGGCATCTGGACAATCGGCTAGATGAGTCCAGAAACCGCATCCGAGACTGCGCCCGCAATACTTTCCGACGCCGAACTCGCCCTCATCGACGCCTACTGGCGAGCCGCCAACTATCTCTCGGTCGGCCAGATCTACCTGCTGGACAATCCCCTCCTGGCCGAACCGCTCGCGGCCGAGCACGTCAAACCTCGACTGCTGGGACACTGGGGCACCACGCCTGGCTTGAACCTGATCTATGCCCACCTGAACCGGATCATCCGCAATCGCGACGCCAACGTCATCTACATCACCGGGCCCGGACACGGCGGCCCCGGACTGGTGGCCAACGCCTACCTCGAGGGAACCTACAGCGAGGTCTACACGGGCATTGAAGAAGACGCCGAAGGACTGCGAAAGCTGTTCCGGCAGTTCTCTTTCCCCGGCGGCATTCCCAGCCACGTCGCGGCCCAGACTCCCGGATCGATCCACGAGGGTGGTGAGCTCGGGTATGCGCTGGTGCACGCCTTCGGGGCGGCCTTTGACAACCCCGACCTGGTGGTCGCCTGCGTGATCGGTGATGGCGAGGCGGAGACCGGACCGTTGGCGGCCAGCTGGCATTCCAACAAGTTTCTCAACCCGGCGGTGGACGGCGCGGTGTTGCCGATCCTGCATCTCAACGGGTACAAGATCGCCAATCCGACCGTGCTGGCTCGGATTCCGCACGCGGAGCTCGAGTCGCTGCTGCGCGGCTACGGCTACCGGCCAATAATAGTGGCTGGCGAGGAGCCAACCAGTGTGCACCAGCAGTTGGCCGCCGCTCTGGATGACGCGTTCAACGACATTGCGGCAATCCAGCGCGCCGCGCGTAGCGGCGGGCAGACCGACCGGCCGGTCTGGCCGATGATCGTGTTGCGCACCCCGAAGGGCTGGACCGGTCCGAAAACGGTCGACGGTCAGCGCGTGGAAGGTACCTGGCGATCCCATCAGGTGCCGCTGGCGGAGACGCACGAAAACCCCGAGCACCGCTTGCAACTCGAAGAGTGGTTGCGCAGCTATCACCCAGAGCAACTATTCGACGAAAAGGGCGCACTGCGCACCGAGTTGAAAGCGACCGCACCGACCGGTGATCGCCGGATGAGTGCCAACCCACACGCCAACGGCGGGTTGTTGTTGCACGACTTGGATCTGCCGGACTTCCGCGACTACGCGGTGGCAGTCGAGCGGCCGGCTTCGGCCACCCACGAGGCGACCCGCGTGCTGGGTACCTTCCTGCGGGATGTGATCACGCGCAACCTCGACCGGTTCCGGGTTATGGGGCCGGATGAGACCGCGTCGAACCGCCTTTCGCCCGTCTTCGAGGTGACCGACAGGGTATGGCTCTCGGAAACCGAGCCCGACGACGACCATCTGGCTGCTAACGGACGCGTGATGGAAGTGCTGTCCGAGCACCTGTGCCAGGGCTGGCTGGAGGGCTATCTGCTGACCGGCCGCCACGGCCTGTTCAACTGCTACGAGGCGTTTGTGCACATCGTGGACTCGATGTTCAACCAGCATGCGAAATGGCTGTCCACCAGTCGCGAACTGCCCTGGCGGCGGCCGATCGCATCGCTGAACTATTTGCTGAGCTCCCATGTGTGGCGCCAGGACCACAACGGCGCGTCGCATCAAGATCCCGGCTTCATCGATCTGGTCGCCAATAAGCGCGCCGAGGTGGTGCGGGTCTACCTGCCTCCGGACGGAAACACGCTGTTGTCGGTGGCTGACCACTGTCTGCGCAGCCGCGACTACATCAATGTGATTGTGGCCGGCAAGCAGCCCGCGCTGTCCTACCTGTCGATGGATGACGCGGTCCTGCACTGCACCAGGGGTTTGGGGATCTGGCAGTGGGCGAGCACGGCGATCGGCGAGCCCGACGTGGTGCTGGCTTGCGCGGGTGACATCCCGACGCTGGAGACGCTCGCCGCCGCGGACATTCTGCGGCGCGAGCTGCCCGAATTGCAGGTGCGGGTTATCAATGTCGTCGACCTGATGCGGCTGCAGCCTGCCTCGGAGCACCCACATGGATTGTCCGACAAAGAATTCGACGCGCTGTTCACCAGCGATAAGCCGGTCATCTTCGCCTACCACGGCTATCCGTGGTTGATCCATCGACTGACCTACAGCCGGACCAATCATGCTGGGCTGCACGTGCGCGGGTTCAAGGAGCGGGGCACCACCACGACGCCGTTCGACATGGTGATGCTCAACGACCTGGATCGCTTCCATTTGGTAACGGACGTGATCGACCGCGTCGACGGGTTGGCCAGTCGCGCCGCCGAGCTACGCCAGCGGATGATCGATGCCCGTCTTTCCGCTCGCCGCTATACCCGTGAGCACGGCGACGACGATCCACAGATCTCGGGATGGACCTGGGAGTCCTAGACCGCCCGCAGGGGGCTACCGGCCGCCGCTGCTCACGGTGTTCCTGAACACATGAAAGGAAACCCGCACCATGGCTTCCGCAGTGCCTCGGGCGGCGGTGGCTCCGGCCCCTCCCAGATACCGGGGGAAACATTTCCATGCCCCCAATAGACGCCCCACCAAGTGTGGCAACGAGTCTGGTCCCAATCGGTAGGTGACGGGCATCCGCGACCGGTCTCTGGATGAAGTCCGCCTTTTTCATCTCCGGGGCAGCATGTGTATGGGCCGGATGCGCCGGACGGTACTGGATCTTCAGGCAGTAGGCCCTGTATTTGCGACACAGAGCTGGGCTCGGCCTGTGCGGTACCCAGGGTGAGCCCCATTCCGATGACCGCGACGCCCGACACGCCGGCAAAGAATTTTTTCAGGATGCTGGAAGTGTCCACGACGGCTTCCTTTCGGCTTTGCTGGCAGAAAGATAACGCCGGCCGCTTGCGAGAATCTTGCGTGGGCGGAACTGATCCAGGTCTGAGCCGTTCAAGATGAACGAAGTACCGCAAGACTTTGCTGGGTGTCGGGTTGTAAGTTTTCGGCCATGGGTTCTGTCAAGGGCAATGTCGTCTTCATCACTGGCGGAGCGCGGGGTATCGGTGCCGAGGTAGCTCGGCAGCTGTACGCGAAGGGCGCGAAACTAGTCCTGACTGATCTCGACAAGGTGGCGTTGCAGGACATCGCCAGTGACCTCGACGGTGACCGGGTGCTGACGCTCGTCGCCGATGTTCGTGACCTCGCGTCCATGGAGGTGGCGGTGAGCCGGGCTGTCGGCCAATTCGGCGGGGTCGATGTCGTCATCGCCAACGCGGGCATTTCGACGTACGGGACTGTCCTTAATGTCCAACCGGCCGCCTTCAAGACATTGATCGACGTGAACGTGCTGGGCGTATTTCACACAGTCCGCGCTGCATTGCCATCGGTAATCGACAGGCGCGGCTACGTGCTGGTCGTGTCGTCGATGTTCGCTTACGCCGCGCAGCCCGGTGCAGCGTCGTACTGCCTGTCGAAGGCGGGCGTCGAGCACTTTGCGAACGCGCTGGCGCTTGAGGTAGCCCACTTTGGTGTCGACGTCGGCTCGGCGCATATGGGATTCATCGACACGCCAATGATCCAGGACATCGGTTCCGACCTTGCAAGCTTTCGAACCGCCTTGAGCAAGTTGCCCGGTCCGATGGGCAAGACCACCTCGGTGCAGGCGTGTGCGGGCGCATTTGTCAACGGCATCGAGCGCCGCAAGCGGCGTATCTACTGCCCGCGATGGGTGGGTGCGTTGCGGTGGCTGCGGCCGGTGCTGACCACATCCGCCGCCGAAACTCAGGTGCGAAAGGGATTGCCTGAACTGCTCTCGCAGATGGACGCTGAGGCCGACGCCATTGGCCGATCGATGGGCAAGCGGACTGAAGCACTGGAGAAAGAGGAAAAATAGCCGCGCAGCCGCCCGACGTCACTTGACCGGCGGTGACAGCGTGCCAGACCTTGCGGCTTCGTGTGATTGACCGCGGCGCGCACGAGCTCAAGGGCGTGCCCGGCGAATGGCGGCTGTTCGCGGTCGCCTCCGCCTAGAACGGCGGCGGGTCGTCGTCCGGATTGGGTGGTGGGTGTGGTCCGGAGTAGTTGGGTTGCAGTGCTTTTCGGGCGGTACGGTTTTGACGGTTGTGGCGGCGTTCGGTGGCGATGCGGTGGGCGCGGTCTTGGCTGCGGGTGCGGCGGCGTTTGGGCATCATCGCGGTGCGTTCGCCGCAGTAGTCGGTGGGCGGCAGGTCGGCTTCGGGGGCGGGCATGCCGCCGACCGCGTGACACAGGCTGGGAAACAGCAGTGCGCTGCCCGGGGTGGTGACATGGGTGTCCCCGGCCGGGGAAGTCAGGATCAGGGTGCCGTCGGGCAGTTGTTGTTCACGCCAGCCCCAATACGTTTTGAACAAGTGATGGGTGCGGCAATAACACTTCAGGTTCGCCGCGTGGGTGGGGCCACCCTGGGCATACGGGATGGTGTGGTCGGCGTCGCAGCGCACCGCGGGCACATCGCAGCCCGGCCACCGACACGTCAGATCCCGGCACCGCACGAAATCGGCCAACGCCTGCGACGGCCGGCGG
>JAVROZ010000064.1:0-5004 GCA_032162485.1 Mycobacterium sp. | reverse complement strand
CCAAATCACCGCTCGGAGTTCCTCAACGAGTGGAATCGTCCCAACGATCTCGAAGACGGCATGTTCGTGCGACTCACCGCCGGAGTAGCTGCCGCAACTTTTCTTGTGACAGCGCCCCGGCGCCAAGTGCCGTTCGGCTCGGGAGACCGCCTGAAAGCGATGCATGCCCTGACCGCCCACTTGCAGCAAGCAATGCGCACCTACGGCAAGATCGCCGAAAGCGGCAGTGTCAACCAAGGACTCGTCGCCATGGTCGATCGAATGCGGCGCCGCACCCAAGGAACTCGCAGAGCAAATGTCGGTGTCACTGGTGACAGTGCGGACCCATCTTCAGCACGTGTTCGACAAAACCGACACACACCGGCAGGCTGACCTTGTCCGTCTCCTCACAACTCTGCTGCCCTGAACGAGGGTGAAGACACCGCAAAACTTGTTCTCCCAGCTGACGTCAGTTCGACCAGGGGTAGGCAAACAACGGCCCCGTGACTGCGGATGTGAGAAGCCAAGCCAGTGCGCAGAAGATCAGGAGCCCGAGCAGCCGGCCGATCGATCGGAAGACGTTCACCGAGATGAGCTCGTACCGAATAACGGTGTTCAGCCCTTCCAGGTCGCCGGCAGTCAGCAATACGGTCCCTGTTCCGACTTTGAGCATGTAGCCGCGGGTGCCGTCGGGCCGGTCCAACCGTATGAGGAGGAGTCGATCTCCGGCACTGTCTCGTAGGCCGATGAGGCTGGTTAGCTCAGGTTGCCGCACGGCGTTCCCTAGGGGTGGGTTGGGACTTGCTGCGTTTGCTCACGTTACTCGCCGCGATGGATACGGGCAATACCGTGTCTCACAAGTGAATTCGTAGTGCCGTCATACCCTGCCGCTCCTTGGCACGCTGGCCGTATAAAGCCCGCAGTAGTCACCGCAGCTTCTGCGCGAATTCGATGATGTTGCCGTCCGGATCAGCAATGTGGAGGGTTTTTTCACCCCATGGCCGGTCAATCGGTCCAGTGAGTATCTCGACCCCGAGCCCTTTCAGCCGCTCCGCCTCAGCCTCGACGTCGTCGATGATGAAGCCGATCTCACCGCATGGCGCCGTGCCGGCATGGTGACCGATGAGCTCTGGCAGCTTGGAGCGTTCAAAGATCGAAAACTTGGTGTTCTCCATCTCGAACTCGACGTAGCCGTCACCCTCGAGGCGCACCTTGAGCCCAATTACGTCCCGGTAGAACGTCATTGACCGCCGCAGCGATGTGACGTACTGGATGACGTAGTCGATATGGGGCATGCAAGACACCGTATAGGCGCCACGGTTGACTGTATCCTCGAAGCGCCACCGTCCCGACAACAGAAAAGGAGAACTTGATCAATGAGTTTCGCGGCCGCACATACTTCCTCAGCAACTTCTACCGTCATCCCGTCCGCATAGGCGACGACGTCTACCCCACAGCCGAGCACGCATACCAAGCGTTGAAAGCTGACGACCCGCACGAACGTGCCTGGGTCATCGCATCTGAGACACCGCTGATCGCCAAGCGTCGCGGCCGCAAAGTCCGAGTCGTCGACTACTGGGGAGACATTCGGATTCTCGTCATGGAGCAAGTACTCGAAGCGAAGTTCAGCGACCGCGAACTCGCTGACCAACTCATCGCCACGTACCCGCACAACCTCGTCGAGGGCAACACGTGGCACGACCAGTTCTGGGGCGACTGCCACTGCGGTCGATGCCCCGGCGAAGGCGAGAACATATTGGGCGTCGCCTTGATGGAGTTGCGCGACAGGCTATTCCGATGACGGTAGCTTTATCTGTCTTGGAGGAGTCCTGTGACTAGTGCGTCGTAACGCGGTGACGGCTTGTGGCACTCCGCTTTTCGTGGGGAGTGGTAGCGCGGGCAGGGCTGAATCGACGGCACTGGCGTCACGATGTTCGGGTCCGGATCAGCTGTATCGAGGGCCGCAGCGCGGCCACGGCCGCGTTCAGGGCAGCCATCCCGTCCCAGTGAGGACTGCACTTCTGATCGAGCCCGACCGAAGCCATAGAAAAGAACTTCGATCGGTTTCGCCGAAAGCCGACCTTAGCGTGAGCCAAGGTTTACCTTAGATTCGCTTAAGCACGCTCATCTTCGCCCGGAAGGGGCTGAGCCATGGCGCATCGACACTCCACGAAGCACAATCCGATGTCGCGTAAGGCGAGGGTGCAGCGGCGTCGACGCGCGATTGGGATCACCGGGGCGGTCAGCGCATTCCTGACGTTGGGGCTTGGGGCGCTGACCGACGCCCCTGAGGCCCATGCCGATGGGTTCGACGTGGTCATTGACCAGATTTTCAATGCGATCACGTCTTCGTGGGGTGATCTGGCTGGCGTCTCCGGGGCGGTTCCGGAGCTGGGCAGTCTGGGCTTGAATGCCGCCGATGTGGGTTCGGTGGCTGCCGCCAGCCCCGCTGATTCTTGGTTGACTGTGCTGGAGCAGGACTGGACTGCGTTCGGTCAGCAGGTGGACACCGCGCTCAACACTTGGTTCAGCCACGTCGATCCCGCTGCCGTTCCCACCGCTGATGCGCAGTCGATGAGTGAGAATCTGCTGGTCAACCCCGGCTTCGAAACGGCCGACCCGTCCGGGTCCGGCTTTAGCGGGGTGACCATTCCGGGCTGGACGGAGAGCGGTACCCCGACCGTGATCGCCTACGGCACACACGGCGGTTATCCGCTCGGACTCTCGACTCCGTTCCCAAAGTTTTTCGACTTTCCACAGACCGCGCCCCCGGGGGGTGGTGACAATTTCGCCGGCGGCGGACCCGTGGCCACGTCCAGCATCAGTCAGACCATCGACCTCCACGACCTCAACGGCGCAGCCGGAACGCCGTTCACGCTGAGTGCGGACCTCGGCGGCCAAGGCTGGGACCCGTCCTCAGCCACCGTGGAGGTCACCTTCTTCAACGGCCAGGACCAAAGCCTGGGCACCGAATCGCTCAACCCGGTCACGGTATGGGATCGCCTAGGTTTCACCGGGTTCGAAGAACGTGACATCTCCGGGACAGTCCCGGAAGGCACCACATACGCCCAGGTGAGCACGGTCTTTACTGACCGGGACTGGGTCCTCGGTAACTACAACGGCGCCTACGCCGACAACGAGTCCTTCACCGTCGGCGATTCGAGCCTCACTGCGGCGCCGCTCGCCGCACCGACGTCGAACGTGGGCCAACTGGATCACGTGTTCCTGATCTACCTGGAAAACAAGGGCGTCGGCGACATCGTCGGCAGCCCTAACGCGCCGTACATCAACAGCCTGATCGACAACAACCCACACGACACCAACTACTTCGCACTGGGCCACCCCAGTGACCCCAACTACATCCGACCCTTAGGCGGATCCGACTTCGGCATCGACTACAACCCCGCCTCGAATGTCATCGACGCACCCAACCTGATGGAAGAGATGGACAAGGCGGGCATATCGTGGGCCGGCTACGCGCAGAGCATGCCGTTCCCGGGTGACCTCACGTCGTCGGGTGACTACTCCGCCGACCAATTGCCTTTCGCCCAATTCAACTACGTCTACGACAACACCCCCGACTACCTCAAGGAGCACCTGCTCCCGCTGACTCAGTTGTCCACAGATCTCCAGGACCCGAGCAAGTTCCCGGAATTCACGTGGATCGCTGCTAACGAGGCCAACAACGGGGAAGGCCCCATCGATAGTCTCCAGGGCATCGGCCAATTCATTTACAGCCAGCTCACGGACCATCAGTACAACGTCGCGGCCGCCGACCAGTTCGTCCAGCAAGAGGTGTCCGCAATCGAAAGCTCGCCCACGTGGAATGCCGATGGGGCGAAGGACGCGATCATCATCACGTTCGACGAGGACAACAACAACCTGTCACTGGGCATCGGTAACGAGGGCAACAACGTTCCGATGATCATCATCCCGAACGGGGGCGCCGAGTCTGGCGCTAACGGCATGGAATCCGGCCCCTTCAGCACCAACGCCTACTACAACGAGTACAGCCTGATGGCCACGATCGAAGACGCCCTGCACGGTACGTCGGGAACCGTGGACCCGCTCACGGCCAACGACATGTACGCCACACCAATGAACGCTTTCTGGAAGGTGATCACCCCCGGGCCGGCGAATTAGTTTCCGCGTCATATCCGGCGGTCGCGCGCCCGCTAACAACACTGACGACCAAGGGGCTCGTGGCCCGTCGATGCGGAAGGCGATCCTGTTTAGCCGCACGGTCGAACGGTTAATCGCATCGGCGTCAGCGGGGGATGAGCAAAGGAGTGAGTGCATCGAGATGAACGGTCGCCGATTGATCCTTTTAGTGGGAGCGATTCTCTTCGTCGCCGGAGTGATCGGGTTGTTTGTGCCCGTGTCGATCTCCGGTGGTATCGGGTGCGGCAATGCGGTGCACTCCGACGTATCGGCCGCGCGGGCTCAGGACAATCAGAATATTGGGAACTCCCCTGTGGTGCAGCAGATCCCGATCGCCAACCAACTCGCTCCTAAAAGTCAGTTCGTGGCCGAGTGCAACTCTGCGCTGGGCAATCGGCGCTCGTGGACGATTCCCTTGACCGTGATTGGCATCGTGATCGCCGGTGCGGCGTTCGTGCGACGGCCGCACGCGTCCGCCAGCGGTATCTGATGCTGTGACGGCCAAGCTGAACACTCGTTGCGCTTAATTTAGACGACCTCCTGCGCCGTGCGTGTCACTCGCAACCCCATGAAGAAGCTTGTCTCGGCCCCAGTGAGGAGTTGTCACTGTGACGCTGTATCGCGGACGATTCCAGGCGGATTGAGCGAAGCCCCGACAGGGGATTGGATTCTTTCGAAGACGCTTCCGGTTGCCCGACCGGTGCTACGTCGTGCTGGGCTGCCCTGTGGCGCTCGTGTCAGCCGCGTGGTGGCCGATGAACTCCAGCCCGGCGCGGATAGCTGGGCGGTGGCGCAGGATTCGGTAATGAGCTAGTCGGCCGAGCCCTCGCGTGGTCAGTAATTGCGCGCCTTGCCATGACGTCG
>JAVROZ010000063.1:0-3304 GCA_032162485.1 Mycobacterium sp. | reverse complement strand
AACGATGTTTCGGCACGAGGCATCGGAGGTTTCGGCCGTTTTACGGAGTTCTCGCAAGGGGTTCGGCTCGGCTGTGCGGTGTGTGAAACTCACGCGCAAAGCCTGGTCATCGTCGACCGGCGATCTGCCGCCAGATTACCCGCGGACAGGGCCGCTTCAGGTCCTGCACCTGGGGTTTTAACGAAATCGGGGGCACATTCACAGTCTTCGTCAAGCTCGCTCACCGGTGCGCAGAAGCGTCGGTAAGCGTGGAAACTGTTGCGGAAGTGCTGTTTTAAATGGTTCAGAGGGTTTTCGGAGGGTAATGCATCCGTCGCACCGGCCTGGTGTCACAGGACGCGGCGGTTGCGGGCCAATTGTCGCTGAGAGCCGGGCAAACATTGCCCTGTGCAGCCAAGAGGCCGGTTCAGCATCCCAGCGGGCCTGGTCAGATAGGCTCTCGGCCGTGCGTGGTCGACTGAGCGTGATCTTGATGATGATGATGGGGCTCGCGGCCGCAGGCTGCGGCGACAAATCATCGCCGCCGCCAGCCGCGAAACCGGACAACTGCAAGCAGTCGGACAGCCCCACCAGCGACACGGTGCGCCACGCCATCGCCTCGGTTCCGATCGAGGTGCCGGGGTCCACCTGGGTTGAGATCGGACGCGGCCATACCCGCAAGTGCCAGTTGAACTGGGTGCAGATCATCCCCACCATCGCGTCCGAGTCGACCCCGCAGCAGCTGCTGTTCTTCGACCGCAACACCCCGCTGGGGCCAGCCACCCCGAACCCGAAGCCGTACCTCACCGTGCTGGCCCCCAGCGACGACACCGTGAACGTCCAGTACCGCTGGCGGGTCGGCAACGATCAAGAATGCTGTCCCACCGGCGTCGGCAGCGTGAAGTTCCAGATCGGGCCCGACGGCAGGCTCAAAGCCCTCGGCCCGATTCCGCATCAGCCCAACGCTTAGTCGGGCAGATTCTCCGGATGCAGCATCTCGGCGTAGCGCAGTGGCTCCGGAATGCCGAACCCGTCGACCAGCGTCCTGGCATGCGGGCGCAGCGCCCGGCAGCGGTCGTTGATGCCGCGGGTGACCGCCTTGGCCCGCTCGGTGGACAGGTGCCGATGTTCGACGTACCACGCCTTGTCTTCTTCGATGACGGTCAGCGCGTACAAGTCACACACCAAATCGAGTATCTCGCGAGCCTTCGCGTCCGGGCACGCTTCGATACCGGCGACGAACGCTTCCAGCACAATCCGGTCGATGTGTGCTTGAGCAGCATGCAGCACGTGATCCTGCACCGAATTGAACGCATCGAATGCCGACATCTCTTTGGATTTGCCCTGTAGCCGGCGTGCCACCGAGGACACAAGATATTCCTCGCGTTCCTCGAACATGTTCACTTGGGTGCCGCGATTGAACAGGCTGCCCTCCTCTTCGCTGTCCTGCCTCGCGTCCACGATCCGCTGCATGATCTGCTCTGCCGCGGTGCGTTTCATGACGCGCTCACTGACGGTGTTGGCGGCGAAACGCACCCAACCGACCGGGCTCATGCTCTTGATGTCATCGGCGTAGGCGGTGAGCAGCTCCTTAGCTACCAGCTGACTGAGCACGTGATTGTCGCCCTCGAAGGTGGTGAACACGTCGGTGTCGGCGCGCAGTGCGATCAGCCGGTTCTCGGCCATATAGCCCGCTCCGCCGCAGGCCTCCCGTGCCTCCTGGATCGCCCGCGACGCGTGCCAGGTGTTGGCCGCCTTCAATCCGGCGGCACGGGCTTCCAGTTCTCGCTGCTCCTCGGCATCCACCACGTCCGACGTCTGCAGGTCGTGGGTCTTGGACACCAGCTCGTTCTGCGCGAACTGCAGCGCGTATGACCGCGCAATCAACGGGAATAGCCGGCGCTGGTGCACCAGGTAGTCCATGATCAGCACTTCGCCATCATCGTCGGGTGCCTCGAATTGCCTGCGCTGCAACGCATAACGGGTGGCGATGTCCAATCCGACGCGCGCCGCGTTGCCCGCACTACCGCCGACCGTGACCCGGCCGCGGATCAGGGTGCCGATCATGGTGAAGAACCGGCGGTTCGGGTTGTCGATCGGCGAGCTGTAGGTGCCATCGGCATCGACATCACCGAATTTGTTCAGCAGGTTCACCCGCGGCACGCGGACATGGTCGAACATGATGCGGCCGTTGTCGACGCCGGGCAGGCCGCCTTTGTAGTGGCAGTCCGACGTGGCCACCCCGGGTAGGTCATTGCCGTCCTCGTCGCGCAGCGGCACCAACACGCAGTGCACTCCGTGGTTGACCTGCTCGCCGTCTTCGGTGGTGATCAGCTGCGCGAAAACCGCTGCGATGGTGGCCGTCTCGGCCGCACCGCCGATGTAGTCCTTACGCGCCGTCGGGGTGGGGGAGTTAATGACGAACTCTTCGGTTTCGGCATCGTAGGTCGCGGTCGTTTCCAGCGCCTGCACATCGCTGCCGTGTCCCGTCTCGGTCATCGCGAAACAACCGAGCAGCTCGAGGGTGATGGTGTCCTTTACATATTCCGCGTGGCGTTCGGTGCCCAGGTTTTCCACCGCACCACCGAACAGACCCCACTGCACGCCGGCTTTGACCATCAGGGACAGATCCGACATGGCCAGCATCTCGATCATCGTGATCGCCGCACCGACGTCGCCGGTCCCGCCGTGCTCTTTGCGGAACCCCTCGTCGGAAATGCCCGCGCTCGCCATGAGCTGCATCTGCTCGGCCACCTTGGCGCGAGCGATGACCGTGTTGGGGGTGTAGTGCGGGCGGAACGCTTCGTGGGAGAGCTTGGCGCGCGTCTCGTTTTTCACATCACGCCAACGCCCGTCCAGCGCGTCGCGCAAATGCTCAGTAGTGCTCTTGTTGTCTGGCGTCATTCCCCGACCGTAGCCCGTCATCCTCGTTGTCGGAATAAGTCACACTTCTCGACCGAGCCGTGTCATGTAATCGTTAGGTCAGCACAGCGACGGAGAGAACTGCGATGCCGCAATATATGGCCGCGCTCATGGTGGTACTACTGATTGGCACAGTGCTGGGGAGGGTCCTGCTGCTCAAAAGAACAGGCACCCAGGCAATGCATTTCGGCAAGCTGGACAACACCGACTTTGCGATCCCGCCGGTGGCACTGTTCTACTTCTACACGGTGTTCGCCGTCGCCTTCGGCTGGCCGGTGATCAGCACCCAGAGGTTCTTCCACTCCACCGTTGTTGCGTGGTTCGGGGTGGGATGCTGCGCGGGCGGTGTCCTGATCCTCGTGCTCAGCCTGGTGTCATTCGGCAGGAGCTTCCGGGTGGGCAT
>JAVROZ010000062.1:0-2927 GCA_032162485.1 Mycobacterium sp. | reverse complement strand
CCGGGCACCGCCAGCGCCACCCACTTCTGGCCGTCGCGCAATACGCCACACCCCGGCACCGCATCCACCACCGCCCGCAACACCTGCAGGCCCGGGCCGGTGGCCAGCAACGCCGGCACCAGCACCGAGATCCCCGCCAGCGCCAACAGCGGCAGCACGGCCCGCCGGCGGGCCACCGCCGGTAGTCCGGCCGCCACCACACCGAGCAGCACGACCGCCGACAACACCGCGAAAAGTGTTGTCCGCGAACCCGGTACGGCCGCGGCGTTCCAGACGCCGCCGAGACTGGCAAGGCTGCCGAGTGTGCCCAACCCCGGCTCGGCTCGAGGAGCGAACGCGTCGACGCCGAGGCCGTTGCCGGCCGTGTGTGTGGTCCCGCCGACGAGATGAGACGAGCCCAGCGCCGACGCCATCAGCCAAGGCAGCGCACCCACCAACGCAAAACCGAACGTCGCAGCCCCACACAGCCAGCGCGGCCGGCCCGCACCGGGCACGGCAACGCAGACTAGTGCCACCGTCGCGGCGAGCAGCAAGCCGGTCGGCGTCAGCCCGGCTAACGCGATCCAGAACGCCAATCCGACGAAATCCCGCCGCCCCCCGCCGTCAGCCCGCAGGGCAAGCATCGTCGCAGCCACCCACGGCAGGCAGCCATAGCCGACCAGCAGGCTCCAATGCCCTTGCAGTAGCCGCTCAGCAACATAGGGATTCCAGATCGCCAGGGTGATTGCGACGAACTCGCCGCCGCCCTCCGCCTCCGGCAACGCGGTGGCGACCAGTCGCGCCGCTCCCCAGCCGCCCAGCCAAAGCCCCAGCACCAGCAGCGTCTTGACCACGATTCCGCCGTCGACAACGTGGGAGGCCAGCGCAACCGCGAAATCCTGCGGCGTCGCGCGCGGCGCCGCCATCAACCCCCGCGCCGTATCGGACAGAAACGACCGCGGGGTGGACACCGCGTCGCGCAGCAGTAGGTACCCGGGCTTCAGCAGTGGCGCAACCACCAGCAGCGCCAGCACCAAGGCATACGCCGGCCGGGACCAGTGCAGCGCCCGGGCCCGCTCGGGCAGAGCTAGCTCCGTTCGCTCGGGCCTGGGCTCGGGGGACCCGCAGGCGGCGAGCCCGGCTCAGGTGGCCCGGCTTCGGTGACCGCCGCATCCGGGGGTGGATCCAAACCGGGCGGACTGGGATCCTCGTCGTGCGCAACCGGTCGCTGGGCGGGAATCTTTTCCGTCTCGGCCTCCGCCCCCGGTATCGGCGGCTCGAGACCGGCCCGCCGGAGAAAGTCGGTGTCGTCGCGGTCCAGGCTGGGATCGGTCAGAGCGCTCTCGGTCCGCAGGCTGAACGACGCCAGGACGGCCCCGCCGATCAACGCGATCAGACCGGTGGCGGTGAACGTGATCGGCAGCACCCGCGACCACAGCGCCAGCCGGTCGCGCTCGTCGCGCGCCGAGTTGACCTGCGACTCGACGGTTTCCGGAGTGGAGGTGAGCTTGTAGTCGGCCAGCGTCACCTCGGGCTTGAGCGCGTCGCGGGCGTAGTAGTGGTGGGCCTGCTCCGTTTCCTTGACGATCGTGCCGGAAACGGGATCCACCCAGAAGGTTCGCTTCGCCGTGTAGTAGCGGGTCATGGTGATCTGCTCACCCGGTTCCCCGGGAATCCCCCACATCGCCGCGCTCGTCGTGATCTTGCGGTCCTCCTCGCCGGAGTACAGCGACGGATAGGGGATGGGGGCCACCAGCTTCCCTTCGCCGTTGACGCCGACGGTCTGGGTGAACCGATACGCTGTCAGTCCGTTGATGTCCTCTTCGCCGTCAAAGTTGGCGTCGAACGCCTTCTGCGCGATCGGATCGAAATAGGGGTACGTCTTGCGTTCGGTGTTGAACGGGAAGCGGTAGGCAAGGCCCTCGTGGCGCAACGGTATTGCGGTCGGCGGATTCTCGTCGCCGATGCCGCGCGGCTTCTGCACCGACCCGCCCGGGTGCGAATCATCGGCAACCGCCACCGCCGTCTTCCGGTTGATGGTGACGGTGTCGACGAGGGCCAGCAGCAACCCGTTGTCCTTCTGCTTGTCACTGCGCCGGACCGAAGACCCGACCTGCAGCGTGACCACCTCGGCGTTGGCGGGCGTCTCGACGCTGATCTGTTGCTGTGAGACCAGGGCCACGTTCTGGTTGATGATGACGTGGTCACCGGACAGCGACGCCGAGTCCAGTGCGGTTCCGGTGCCCTCGCTGATCAGCGTCGCATCGAGATTGAGTGGGATCTTGGTAATTCTGCTGCTGGTATAGGTCGACAACAGCAGCGCGGCGATCAGCAGTGCGGCTCCGAGTCCGATAGTTCCGCATGCGGCGATGCGCAACATGACTGCTCGGTTCACGTTGCTGTGACCTCCTTCTGGTGCTTGAAAACACGGCGACACGTCGGTCGCGACCCGCTATGACCTGACCAAGCAGCGAAGCAAACCCGTTTGACCCTAACAGCAGAATGTATTGCCCCTCGGTACGCAACCTGTATGCAACCTAGGCCCAATGTACGGACCCGCTGACGCTTGACGGGGTAGTCCGGGCGTACCAGCGTCGGCCCCGATCGCGCCCAGGCAAACTGTGACCATGACCGATGACCGGGAGGTCGGTGGCACCCGCAGCTTCCTGCCCGCCGTCGAGGGTATGCGCGCGTGCGCGGCGATGGGCGTGGTCGTCACTCACGTCGCTTTTCAGACCGGGCACTCCGGCGGCGTCGACGGCCGGTTGTTCGGCCGTTTCGATCTGGCGGTCGCGGTCTTCTTCACCTTGTCGGGATTTCTGTTGTGGCGCGGGCACGCGGCGGCGGCGCGGGACATCGGCGAGCGCCCGCGTACGGGTCACTACCTGCGCTCGCGGGTGGTCCGCATCATGCCGGCCTACTTGGTGGCGGTCGTGGTGATCCTGACC
>JAVROZ010000061.1:0-3602 GCA_032162485.1 Mycobacterium sp. | reverse complement strand
CCGCCATCAACACCAGCCTGGACACCACCCTCGCCGTCCACACCGTCTTCGAAGCACCCACCGTCGCCCAGTTGGCATCTCGCATCGGAGATGGTGGGCCGAGTCGGGTCTCGCGGCTGATGCGGGTCGAGCGGCCCGCGGTGGTGCCGCTGTCCTATGCCCAGAACCGGTTGTGGTTCATCGACCAGTTGCACGGGCCCTCACCGATGTACAACCTGGCCACCGCGTTGCGGTTGGGCGGGCGCCTCGATGTCGACGCGTTCGGTGCGGCTCTAGCCGACGTGGTCGGCCGCCAGGAAAGCCTGCGCACACTTTTCGTTGCCTCCGACGGAATACCGCAGCAGGTGGTCATTCCCGTCGAGCAGGCAAGCATCGGGTGGGAAATTGTCGACGCGACTGGCTGGTCGGATGCCCAGTTGCATGAGGCCGTGGGCGACGCGGTCCGCTACACCTTCAACCTGGCCACCGAAATCCCGCTGCGGGCAACACTTTTCCGCGTCGCGCACGACGAGCACGTGCTGGCCGCCGTGGTGCACCACATCGCCGCCGACGGCCAGTCGATCGGTCCCATGATGGCGGATCTGGCAGTGGCCTACGCCAGCCGGTGCGCCGGGCAACCCCCCGACTGGGCGCCGTTGCCGGTGCAATATGTCGACTACACGCTGTGGCAGCGCGCCCAGCTCGGTGAACTGCAGGATCCTGACAGCCGCATTGCTGCGCAGCTGGCCTACTGGCAGGACGCCCTGGCCGGGCTGCCTGAGCGGCTACAGCTTCCCACCGACCGGCCCTACCCTCTGGTGGTCGATCATCGTGGCGCGCAGGTGGCGATCGACTGGGGCGCCGAATTGCAGCAACAGGTTCGTCGCCTGGCCCGCGAGCACAACGCGACCAGTTTCATGGTGATCCAGGCTGCGTTGGCACTGTTGCTGTCGAAGCTCAGCGCCAGCAGCGATGTGGCGGTGGGATTTCCGATAGCGGGGCGCGTCGATCCCGCGCTCGATGAGCTGGTCGGGTTTTTCGTCAACACCCTGGTGTTGCGGGTCCAGATGGTTGGCGATCCGACCTTCGCCGAATTGTTGGGCCAGGTGCGCCAGCGCGGCCTCGCCGCCTACGAGCACCAAGATCTGCCTTTCGAGGTCCTGGTGGAGCGGCTCAACCCCACCCGAAGCCTGACCCATCACCCCCTGTTTCAGGTCGCGTTCACCTGGCAGAACAACCAGCCCGCGACGCTGGCTTTGGGTGATCTGCAGGCCACGCCGATACTGGCGGATACCCACACGGCCCGGATGGATTTGACGTTCTCATTGGCCGAACGCTTCACCGAGACCGGCGAGCCCGCCGGGATCGGCGGAGCGGTGGAATTCCGCACCGACGTGTTCGACGCGGACAGCATCGCGGTGCTGATCGAGCGATTCGAGCGGGTGTTGGTAGCTATGACTGCCGACCCGACCCGGCGGCTGTCGTCGATGGATGTGCTCGATGAAGGTGAGCGTGTCCGCCTGGATGAGCTGGGCAACCGCGCGGTGTTAACCCGGCCCGCACCCGCGCCGATGTCGATTTCGGCGGTTTTCGCCGCGCAGGTGGCGCACGCCCCGGAGGCGGTGGCGGTCCGGTTCGATGGCCGCTCCACGACCTATCGGGAGCTGGATGAGGCATCGAACCGGTTGGCGCACATGCTGGTTGGTCACGGCGCCGGCCCCGGGCAGTGCGTGGCGTTGCTCTTGGAGCGGTCGGCAGGTGCGATCATCGCCGTGCTGGCGGTGCTGAAGTCAGGGGCGGCATATCTGCCGATCGATCCGATGCATCCGCGAGAACGGATCGGGTTCGTGCTCGCCGACGCCGCGCCGGTGGCCGCGCTGACCACCGGCGGGCTGGCCGACCGGCTCGACGACTGCGGTGTGCGGATCATCGATATCGACGACCCCCACATCGGAAGCTTCCCAAGCACCGACCTGCCGAGCCCGGCCTTCGGCGATATCGCTTACGTGATCTACACCTCGGGCACGACCGGTCTCCCCAAGGGGGTGGCGATCACCCATCACAACGTGACCCAGCTGATCGCGACCCTGGACGCAGGCCTGCCGCACGCGGGCGTTTGGGCCTTGTGTCACTCGCTGGCCTTCGACTTCTCGGTGTGGGAGATCTTCGGTGCACTGTTGCACGGAGGCCGGCTGGTGGTGGTGCCCGAGCACATCAGTGCGTCCCCGGAGGACTTCCACGCGCTGCTGGTCGCCGAGCACGTGTCGGTGTTGACCCAGACTCCGTCGGCGGTGGCCGCGCTGACCCCACAGGGGTTGGAGTCGGCGTCCCTGGTGGTCGGGGCCGAGGCGTGCCCCGCCGACGTGGTGGACCGGTGGGCGCCGGGGCGCACCATGATCAACGCCTACGGCCCGACCGAGACCACGATGTGTGTGGCGATCAGTGCGCCGCTTGCGGCGGGATCGGGCGGGCCGCCGATCGGCTCGCCGGTGCCGGGGGCGGCGTTGTTCGTGCTGGATCAGTGGCTGCGCTCAGTGCCGACGGGTGTGATCGGGGAGTTGTACGTGGCCGGTGCCGGTGTCGGCGTCGGGTATGTGGGCCGGGCCGACCTGACCGCGTCGCGCTTCATAGCCTGCCCGTTCGGCCGGCCGGGACAACGCATGTATCGCACCGGCGACCTGGTGCGGTGGGATGTTGGTGGGCAGCTGCACTATGTAGGGCGCGCCGACGAGCAGGTCAAGATCCGCGGCTACCGCATCGAACTCGGCGAGGTCCAAGCAGCGCTGGCCGGGATCGCGGATGTCGAGCAGGCGGTGGTCATCGCCCGCGAGGACCGCCCAGGCGAAAAACGCCTGGTCGGTTATGTGACCGGCGGCGCTGACCCGGTCGAGATCCGCGCACAGTTGGCCGAGCGACTGCCGGCTTACATGGTCCCGGCCGCGGTGGTCGTCTTGTCTGCGCTGCCGCTGACCACCAACGGCAAACTCGACATCCGCGCCCTGCCGGCACCGGAGTTCCCGGCCGCCGATCGATACCGCGCCCCGGATAGCGCGATCGAGGAGATCCTGGCCGGCATCTACGCCCAGGTGTTGGGCGTCGAACGGGTCGGGGTCGACGACTCCTTCTTCGACCTGGGTGGCGACAGCATTCTGTCCATGCAGGTGGTAGCGCGGGCCCGCGCCGCGGGTCTGACGTTCAGGCCGCGCGACATCTTCGTCGAGCAGACCGTGGCCCGGCTGGCCCGGGTTTCCAAGGTGACCGATGGCGAGAACGGCCCGATCGACGAGGGCGTCGGACCCTTGCCGGCGACCCCGATCATGGGCTGGCTGGCCAGTGTGAAGGGCCCGACAGAGCAGTTCAGCCAGGCGCTAGTGGTGCAGGCTCCTAGGCCGCCGGGTCCAGCCGTGACCGCCGATGATGTGGTGGCGGTGCTGCAGGGGCTGTTGGATCGGCACGCGATGCTACGGCTGCGCGTGGATGACCTGGGCTCTCAAGGCGCCGAAGGGTGGGCACTGACGGTGCCCGAGGCCGGCACCGTCGACGCCGGCGACTGCCTGCACACCGTCGACACCTTGTCCGACGAGGCGCTGGTGGCGGCGCGCTCGCGGCTGGACCCCGCGGCC
>JAVROZ010000060.1:0-5978 GCA_032162485.1 Mycobacterium sp. | reverse complement strand
ATGATCGACAACGCCGAGGAGTACCTCGAGGACGCGGTGCGCGCGGGCACCATCAAGCCCAGCCGCGACCCGAAGGGGCGGGCGGCGTTTCTCGCGATGAGCGGCGGCGGTGGATTCCTGCTGTACTTGCACAGGCATCCCAATCCGACCGATATGGCCGCGGTGTTGCGGGACTACGGCAACGACATGATCTTGCCGGCCCTGGAGGTTTACGCGCACGGGTTGATGACCGATAGCGCAATGTATGACGCATTCGTGGCCCGGCAAGAAGCCGTGGAAGGTCAGCCGGCCGAATAGCGAGCGGCTAATGGGCTGCTATTCAACGTATGTCGCTGCGCACTCATACTCAGGATGTCGTCTTCGCTACGGCCGGGTTTCTTTTGTCCTCCTGAACGAAGTGCAGACGCATCAAAGTGAAAATTCCTTACAGGCAGGCCAAAACCATTCTGCGCATCGCTTTCGGTGTCGACGACAAACCGCGCAGTCAGGCGTGTGCACAACGTTGCCGAACGGATTGGCTATCAAGTCGATCAGTTCCTGCACCTGAGGCGCAAGGGCCGCAATACCCTCGTAGCGGGTCTCGGGCGCCGGCGTGCTGAGAACCGCAGATATCAGGGGCGCTAAGACTTCTCGGTCTCAGCGCGCGTGTCAGTTGTGTCGACGGTCTGCCTACGCGCCGCCAACGCGCCCGCGATCGATGTGCCGGCAATCGTCAGCAAGGCGCCGAACATCAACGCCGCCGATTCGCCGGCGGCGAGAAGGTGTTTCTCAGTCCCGATGGTGGCAGCAGCCACCGGCACGCCGAGCTGCGCTGCTGACAGCACCGCGAGTGGTAGCGGCTGGCCGAGCAGCCTTCCCACACAGTGCGCCAGCACAGCGCCAAGCCCCAGACCTACTCCCAGCAGAATCAGTTTCGGGTTCGAACCCAGCTCACGTACCTGCAGCGAAGCACCCAGCCAGACGAAGAACAGCGGGCTGAAGAAGCCCTCGGTGATACCGAATAGCTGTCGTGCCAGCCGCCGCGGTTCGCCAACCAAGGCAATCACCAAACCAAACGCGAAGCCCGCCAGCATGATCGACGCGTGAGTACGTACGGCCAGCGCCCCCAACGCGAACAGCACGAGTAGGCTGATCCGCAATTCCAGTGCGAACCGACGCTTTTTGGAGTAGTTGTGCATGCGCTGACGCCAGTCCCGGCGGTCGATCAAGTGCAACAGCACAAAGAGCAGTACCGCACAACCCGCGACCGCGAGCGCACCTAGCGCTGCCGTCGTCGCTTGGCGTAGGTCGATCACCAACGGCAGCAAGACAATACAGGCGGTGTCTGCAATGGCGATCTGCACAGTCACGGAAAGCGTTTGCGGTCCTGGTGACCGCAGTGAATCGATCACCGGCAATGCCAACGCTGCCGACGAAGAGGCCATCAGCACTCCGTATAGTGCCGCGTGACCGGTTCCGAACTCTGCTGCCAGTCCGACACCGAGAACAGCCGCGACCGCACCCACTAGCACCACCCGGGCCGACGCCAGCGGCAACGCCGAGCGCATCTCGTGGCCCCGGGCCGGCACGTTGGTGCCTACGACAAACATCACTAGTGCGAAACCGATATTCGCCAACAACTGCAACGTCGGGTTGGCGACATCGACGATGCCGAAACCCGTGTCGCCGATCAAGAGACCCGCCATCAGCTCGCCGATTATTACCGGAACTCCAAAGCGCGGCAATGACGCCAGCAGCGGTCCAGCGAATCCTAAAGCGGTCAACACCGCCAGCGTTTCGAAGCCGAACCCGTGCATATCTCAGCGGCCTCCAGCGGTGGCGAATCCAATGGGCTTCCTGCTGCCCGGACCGCGTAGTCCGGGTCACCATAGTGTCATCCTCCATTCTCCGCTCGTCGTATTTGATGGACTTCCTGACAATGGCCGGTTCGAGCACCCGCTGGCCCAGCCACGCGAGCAGTGTCTTTTCGTGCACGACCCCTATCGGGGACTCCCGTCAGCCGAACCGGGTCCCACTGGCCCCTCAGCGAGAACCGCCCGCACCGGCCGGCGACTCGCTGTTCACGAACTCTAGGGACAACAACACCAATAGCGCGACCGGTATGTGTTGGGCGCAAAGCACGACGTAACGCCGGTCAGCCAAGGCGTGAAACTTACGCAGGTACAGGTAGAGCGACTCCGGCCGTATCACCGGATCGAGCAAGTGAATCAACGTGTAGGCCACGGGCTGGCGAAAATCGCTATAGGCAATCGTCTCATCGTCGTCGCCCTGTCGAGGTATACCGCCTGATCACACCTCTTTGGCGGTCGGGGCTGGTAGGGCCGAAGGCACTTGATCGAAGCTTGGAACTGCTCAATCGAGGCGGCTGACGATCGCGCAATTGCTATGCGCGCGGTCGAGGGCTCGACGACTGAAAAGTCCTATTGACGAAACGCCACTGCTCCAGGGATCCTCACCGGATGAACGAGCGCCCGCGGATCAGTGAACAGACACAAATCGCTGGCATCGAACGGCGCCTGATTCAGCAGTTTCCCGACGTCGTGCCGGACCATGTCGATGCAGTCGTGCGGCAAGAACACGCGCGATTCGAAGCGAGTCCCATCCGCGACTTCATCCCACTGCTAGTCGAGAAACGCGTTCGCCAACAGCTCACCCGTTGACGTCGGTTCGAACTTCCGGCGCTGTCATGGATGAGTCACGAGATAGGTTTCGTTGTCCAGTCCGGCGGTGAGTTCGTCGACGTTGAAGGGCCGATCAAGGCGGGCGCGCAGCTTTGCGGGATCGATGAGAAGGCTGATTTCGGCGGTTTGTCGCGCAAACACACGCCCGATCAGTGGATAGAGCCGCCGCATGATTGCTCGTTCCGCGGCGGTGCATCGTGAGGCGCAGTAGCCCACGTGACCTACTTCGTCGGTGAGGATTTCGCTGTAGAGGCGCGAGACCCGTTCGCAGACTTCGGTTTCGTCGGCGAACAGTTCGAGCCCGATGCGGCGCAGTTCGTCAAACATCACGCACCCGGCCATCTCGGCAGCACCGACGAACATCACCCCAAGGCGCTCCGGCAGAAACACGCCCGTCTTCACGAACTGGCGCATGACGAACGGCGGCGGCACCACTTGAAAGGTCAGATCGAAAACGTCTAGAACGTACGCGAGAAGCCTTGTGTGGTAGTGCTCTTCGAGCTCGAGGTACACCCGCTCTGGAGGCAGGTCCTCGTCGCTGTTCATTCCATAGGTTTCGCCAAGCCCGACGCCGAACCGTTCCGCTTGGTTCAATTTGGCAGTCGCCAACAGAAACAGCATCTTTCGGTCTAGTCCAGGTTCTGGCTTCCGGCGGCGCAGGTTTCGCAGAAACGTCGCCCGGTCGGCGGCGTGACCGGATCGGACCGGATTGGTTTCAAGGTGAGTGAAGAATTGTTCGCGATTCTCCAACCGTCGGTTGAGCAGGTCGGCCTCTCCGTCACGCCTCCGCAGGAAGTCGCGGTAGCCTTCGATACCAGTGGTGCTCATCGTATCTCCAGTCCCTTGACAATTGTTGTCACATAACGACTTAACACTGCGTCCGCACTCGGCGAATCCTGCACGCCCGTAGCAAGCAGCGCGAACAGTCCGGTCAGGAAGAACACGCCGAGTTCACCCGCATCCGCATCCAGGGAAACCCGCGCCGCGTGCTGCGCATCGGTGATTGCGCTGCTCAAGAACTCCGCTAACGGGTGCTGAGCCACTTCGTCTTCGACGGGTCGCGTCGACGAGAAGTGCAGTCCCAACATGTCTCGGAACACGGCGGAACCCAAGCGGCGTTCGGCGGCGAGTACGTGATGCACCAGCAAATGAAGCATTGACAGCAAGTCGCCAGGTTCGGCTTGTGCTTCGCGGATTTCGGCGACAATCTTGGCTTCTTCAGTTCGTTCAAGTTCAACCAGGACGTGTTCCTTGGTCGGGAAGTGGAAGTAGAACGTTCCTCGAACCACCCCGGCGGCGGTGGCGATGGCAGTCACATCGGCAGCCGCCAGGCCGCAGCGCCCTATCTCGGTCAGCGCGGCATCGAAAAGACGCGCCCTTGTTTCAAGCCTTCGGGCCTCTCGCACACCGCCAGGCGACGAATTTGTAACCGGGGTGGCGTGCGAGGAGCGCATCAGCCAGCCTAACGCGGTTACTTGACGATCGTCAATGACGGCCGTCAGCGAGTTGATGCTTGGTGTGCAAGGCAACCCTGCACACGAGCCGCGCTTCGTGATCGAGGTTACGGCTCCCTGATCTGCTTGTCGGAGCTGTAATTGCCCCGACGATGCGGGTAACGGCTCGTGTTGGTTGACTATCCTCGATAGCCGCCCATACAGGGGGAAGGGGACTTCGTGTCAATCCTGTTCATTTTGCTGGTGGGCGGGCTCGTGGTTGCCGGCCTGGTCGCAGGGGTCATCGTGGTGCTGGTTCGTCTGACGGACTCCCCCAAATCGGAGCCTTACGTGCCGCACGCGTGGCCGGTTTCACCAATCACGGCACCTGGCTGGTATCCCGACGGCAGTAATCCAAATCTGCTGCGCTATTACGACGGTCAGCAGTGGACGTCAGCCACCCGCGGACTGTCTTAGCGCTGGGGCGCAAGCGATTCGATGACCTTCACCAATTCGTCGGGCGCCTCCCAGTTCAACAGGTGCCCCGCGTCGCGGATCGTTACCAGCCGCGCGCCGCGAATGCCGTCTGCAAGCCGGCGTGAGTGATTCGGCGGCGTGGTGCGATCGGCTGAACCGACCATAACCACGGTGGGTAACGCAATCTCCCCGAGCCGCGGATACCGGTCTTCGCGTGAAAACGCCCGCACGATCGGTGTTAGTGGCCCGTGCTTCTCCAGGTGCTCTTTGAATGTCTCGACGAACACCGAGACGATGGCCGGCGAGGGTCGCTTTCCGCACTGCGCACCCATAAACAGCCACGCGAATGTCCTGCTGCGCAGAAGCTGTTGCAACACGCCAATTTCCATCAACGGAATCTGCAGCCGGTTCTGTGGCGCTCCGTCCAGAACACGCCCCGCCCAGGTCGCGAAAAGCACGAGCCCGCTTAGCCGCTGCGCTAGGTCGGTGTGGTCGAGCAGGGCCCGGATCGTCACGAAGCCACCCATCGAGTGTCCGACGAGCACTGCATCGTGAACGTCGAAGTGTTCGAGCACCGCAGCGAGGTCGGCAGCCATTACCTCCGATCCGATGCCGTCGGAGCCGAGCGTGGAGCTGCCATGGCCGCGCTGGTCGAAACCGATGACGCGAAAGCCACGGCTCACAAGCTGATCCCAGACAACATTCCACTCGAGGACGCGGGCGGTATAGCCATGGACGAGAACCGCCGTCGGCCCTTGTCCTGCCGACAACGCCCGCAACACCGTCCCGTCCGGGCGGGTGAGCGTGACTTCCTCGCCGTGCGGTTCGGCGAGCAGCTGTTCGCGCGTCAATGGGTCAGGGTTGCGCTCGATCCGTCCGACCAGGGCACGAGCACCGCCCCACCCCAGCAAACCAGTCGTCACCAGTGCCGCGCCCGCGGCTAACCCTGCTCGCACCGCGCTAGGATACCGATGAAGCAGGTTCGGCCAACGGGCTCGCTACGCGCCGCCGGACACGGGTTGCACGCTGGGCAACTGCGCCGGGCAGTAAACGTTCGCCGCGATCGCCGTGAATTTGGCGGCGTTGCCCTGTGTCAGTCCCGGGTTTCCGTCTTGAAGCACCTTGACGACCTCGACCCCGGTCTTGCCCGAATCGGCCATCGCACATACCTTTTGGCCGGCCGCTATCGCGCTTTCCGGGTCGCGGTAGCTGATGCCTGCTGCCTTCAGGGAGACCAGGAATGCCTGATCTTGATTGGCGTCCGCGTGCGCGGGACCGGCCAAGCCGATCATGGCGGCGAAAGCGGTCAGCGCGAGCAGGTGTTTCATAGCTTTCAGATCGTCCCAGAGTGACCGTGAACCCGCATCTCGAAGCTGCCTGAGCGGCG
>JAVROZ010000059.1:0-14294 GCA_032162485.1 Mycobacterium sp. | reverse complement strand
GGTCAAACGCTGGAGCCCACCTGGACGATGGGCTTCGGATACCACATCACGGTCGAGGGCAGACCGACGATAAAGACCACCCTGGCGTTCGAGCCGCCCGCAGACTTCGTCGCAGAAACGATCGAGGAATATATCCTGCTCGGTCTGACCATCACGGCCGTGCCGGCCATCACGGCGATACCGACCGTCGTCGCGGCGCCCCCCGGTATCGCGACCTACAACGATCTGCCACTGCCACTGCCACGCGGAGTCCTCCATGCCTGAAAAGACATATCGAGTCATTCAATGGATGACCGGCGACGTCGGACAAGTCGGGCTCCGTCACTTCGCGGATAATCCCGTATTCGAACTTGTCGGCGTACTGGTGCACAGCGAGGACAAGGTCGGCAAGGATGCGGGCGAGATCGCAGGCATTGGCCCGATCGGAACGATCGCTACCAACGACATCGAATCCATCGTTGCCCTGGAAGCGGACTGCGTGTTCTACACGCCGATCATCATGGATGTCGACACCGTCTGCCGTCTCCTGCGTTCGGGCAAGAACGTCGTGACCACAAGCGGCTTCTTCCATCCGACGGACGACTTCCGCGAGGGCGGTGACCGGATCAGCGCCGCCTGCCAGGAAGGCGCAACGTCTTTCCATGCCGGTGGAATCCACCCGGGTTATGCGGGCGACATCTTGCCGCTGACGCTCGCACGCGTGGTCAGCAAGATCGAACAGATCCGCGTGTACGAAGTCGTCAACGTGCTTACCGATGCACCCACGGACCACATCGACTGGCTGGGTTTCGGTAAAGAGAAGGGTAAATTCCTCTCTGAACCAACGATTTTGGGTTTCGGCATGACTTTCTTCGCGCAGTCGATGCACATGATCGCCGACGGCCTGGGCGTCAAGATCGACGAAGTGACCGCCGATCTCAAGGCCGCGGTCGCGGCCGCGGATATTGCGCATGAACTGGGCTCGATTCCCCGCGGCACGGTCGCCGCGCAACATCACGAATGGACCGCGTGGGTCGACGGCCGACCACTCATCATCTTTCACGCCATCTACACCACCTGCGGACCGGAAAGCCTTGATCCACCCTGGGATTGGGGTCGAACCCGGTACCAGATAGTGATCGATGGAGACCCGCCGACCGAACTGACGCTCGAGGGCGCGGCTCAGCCGGACGGCACCATCGCGCATCCGGGCTACAACTGGACCGCCATGGGCGCCATCAACGCCATCCCCGACATCTGTGACTCCCCGCCGGGATGGTTCACCCACCTGGACCTCGGGCTGATCCGGCCACGGGGGCTGGTGCGCAAGTGACCGGCGAACCGAGCCCGTTGCGGCTCCACCACGTGACTTTCGCTGTGGCACTTGAGCGCCTGGACACCGCGGTCCAGTTCTTCAGCGAACTCGGATTCTCTCTGCAGCCCGCCGAGCTGACGGAAGCCGGTCTGCAGATCCGGCTGGACTGGGAGCGAGGCATCGAGCTGATCAGCCCGATCGCCGGATCGGACGCGTCGGTCGCGGCTTCGGTCAGCGAGTTCCTCGACGAGCACGGCGACGGTGTGTACACCGTGGTGGTTCAGGTTCCCGGAGCCTCAGCAGCCGAATCAGTCGCCGCGCGTTACGGCGCCACGACGCGCTACCGGTTTCGCCTGGAGGGCGGCGGCACCCACGTGGACGAGAACGAACTATCGGTCCTCGGCCTGCCGCTGACCCTGCTGGACACCAACATCCCGTGACGGAGCCGTGCGCTAGGAGACATCGTGACCGTTGACGCCGCCGGGCCGAGTGTTTTCAGCGTTTTTGATGCCGGACTACCGACCCTGAATTACGACCTCACCGACACGCCGCAGCAGATTTACCCACAATTCCGAGCAGCACAACAGGAGGCGCCGATCGCGCTGGGACCCATTGGGCCCGAGATACTCTCGTACGAGCTTGCCCGAACGGTTCTTCGCGATCCACGCTTCGTCATCCCGCCGGGGATTCATCTCTCCGCGCATGGAATCACGTCGGGACCGCTGTGGGACAGGGTCACTCACAGCATCTTGAACATGGAAGGCGATGCGCACCGTCGGCTGCGCAGCCTTGTGTCCAGAGCCTTCACGCCGCGGGCGACGGCACGCATGGACGACACAATCCACACCGTGGTCAACGAGCTCATCGATCACGTCGCGGGCGCGGGCCGCTGCGAATTCGTCGCGGACATCGCGAGGCCCTATCCCATCCCGATCATCTGCGCTCTTCTCGGTGCACCTCGCGAAGACTGGCAACAATTCTCCCGGTGGGCCGAGGACATCTTCAAGATCGTGAGCTTCGACTGTGATCTGACCGAGGAGGAGCCCGTCGTTCTGAAAGCATGGGGTGAGTTCGACGACTACATCGACGACATGGTCGCGCACAGACGCCAACACCTGACCGAAGACCTTCTCTCCGAGTTGATCCGCATCGAAGATGCCGGTGACCGGCTCAATCCCGCCGAGTTGCGCATGTTGGCGTTCAGCATTCTGGTAGCCGGCACCGACACCACCCGCAGCCAATTGGCCGCATCCATGCAAGTGTTGTGTGATCACCCCGAGCAGTTGGCACTGCTGCGGAACCAGCCTGAACTGGCAATGTGCGCCGTCGAGGAGACGATGCGGCATTCACCGTCGATGTGCAGCACGGTGAGAAGCGTCACCGAGGACGTCACGATCGGCGAATACACCTTCCCCGCAGGCACATTCATCCTTGTGAACACATATGCGGCCAATCGCGATTTCGCCGTCTACGACGTTCCAACGCGCTTCGACATCACCCGTGCCGACCCACCACCCATACTGACCTTCGGTGGAGGCGTGCACTTCTGCCTGGGTGCCAACCTGGCGCGACGGGAACTCGCCGAAGCACTCAAGATTCTCGCCCAACGCCTGCCGAACCCGCGAAGAGTCGGGTCAGCGCCGTGGAAGCCGTTGCTCGGAATGAGTGGGCCGACGAGCCTGCCGATCGAATTCGACGTCAACGAGCCGACCTGAAGTCGCTCGTGGGTCGGGCACAGCCTTCGCGTCCCCCGGCTCAGTAGCCCGAGCAAAGAAGGTCGCGTAGAACGCGGCGCTGAACACCACCAACGCCCCGATTATGAGTGGTCCGAAGAGCACAGGATGGTGGGCCATGGTCTCGGCGAGATAGCGGCAGCAGATGAGCAGGACTGCCAGGAACGATGCCCCGAAGGCGACCAGCCCGAGCCGAGACCAGACCCGGCCCGGCTGCGGTTCGCGCAAGGCCGCCTCCACGGTCAGGCACAACACCGCGCCGGCTACAAGATCGACCCCGTAGTGGTATCCGAACCCAAGCGTCGCCGAAATGGTGCATACCAGCCAGAACGTGCCGCCCGCCCGAAGCCAGTATGGTCCGCGGCGGGAGTGGATGAATACCGTCGACGCCCAGGCCGTGTGCATCGACGGCATGCAGTTGCGCGGAGTTGAGCCGTCGAAGGCAATCGGTCTCGGCGACAAATCAATCCGCGGCAGGGCGTGCGGCCAGAAGTCACCGACTTGGAAGCCCCGCCCCCCGGTGCCGAACGCGAAATCTGGCCCGACCAGCGGAAACAACACGTAGATCAGCGGTCCGATCAGGCCGAGCACCAGGAATGTCGGCACCAGAAAGTGACGCGGCCAGCCGTCGGTGCGGACGTTGCGCAGCTGGTATACCGCGACCGCCATTGCCGCAACGGGCAGCTCGATATACACCCAGTGCAGCACCCCGCTCAGAACTGGACCGCCTGCGTGAACCAGCCCGCCCAACACCCAGGACGGTTGTGCGAGCGCGTGATCGGCCAATAGCGCGTACTCGTCGAGTACCTTCGGCCGAAAAATCGCGGTAATCCGCAACCAGCTGTCGCCGGCCTTGGTCGCGATGATGAGTAAGAAGCCGAAAGCGATACCGCGCAGAGCCGTGGTGCGTTCGTCCCTCGCCCAGTGCCGCCACGCCAGCACCACAGCCAGTCCGGTGAGCACGATCAGCGGTCCGTTGCCGACAGCGAACAGACCGCCGCGTAACAGCCTCGCCACAGCGAACACAATGTCGAGCGCCACGGCCGCCGACAGGGCAATGATCCGGCTTCGGTTGGACAGACCGACCATGGCCAGACCCAGACCGACCCACGGCACCGTCGCCGACTGTGGGGTAGCGACGTAGTCGCTGATCAGACTGTGCAGTGGACCCCGAAATCCGACAATGCCGGCGGCGACCTGCAACGCGATGAGCAGCAGTGCAATCATCGCGACGGCCAGCGGTGCCCCGGTGCGGGCGAGTTGGGCACGCACGTGCACTTCCCGCGCGCTGTCGATGAACACTCGACGAATATTAGGTGTCGGAGCGACATCAGCGGAAGTAATTGCTGCAGAAATGGTCACCAGCTGTCAGCTGAACGGCATTCCGCCTCGCCGATTAGTGGGCCGAAAGGCCGTCACCGTCCGTACCGGTCCACCAAAATCTCTGCCTGACGGTCAGCGAGAGCCATCGCGGTCAGCATCGGGTTCGCTGCCGGGCTGGACGGAAACAGGCCCGTGTCACACACGTACACGTCGTCGAGGCCGTACACCGCGCCCGAAGAGTCCGTCACGTGCCGCCGTGGGTCCGCGCCCATCGCGGTCGTCCCGAAAACGTGATTCGCCACGACGCGAAAGTCCTGCGGGCCCAGCTTCGCTCCGCGGATTGCCTCCGCCGCTTCTGCGGCCTCATAGCGCGGTGCCAACCCATGCATAGCCGGCACGACGGAGCGCGCACCCGCGGCGACGAACATTTCGGCCAGCCGCGCGGCGCCCTCCTGGATGCGGCTGACGTCGCCCGCGCCAAGGTTGTAGCGCAGTCGCGCCGACCCGCCCGGCCTGGCCCGCACTCGGCCGACCGAATCCTGGCCGTTGACCCACACCGTCCAGGTCGCCACGTGTGCATAGTCAGCCAGTGATTGCACGAATTCCTCGCCCACCCCGGGCTGGTTCATGCCGAGAATCGACGGGGTCGCCCAGATCGATTCGAGTTTGATGCCCTCCTCGAGGAACCCGGTGACGTGGTAACCCTGCGTTGCGCCGTTCCATGGCGAGATCTCCTCGTCGAACACACCCATGAGGATGACGCCGGGATGCATACGGACATTGCGCCCCACCGGGTCCGCACTGTGCCCGCTGCGCTGCAAGATCTGCGGTGACGCGAAAGCACCGGCGGCGAGCACCGTGCATTTCGCCGCGACGCGCACCCGATGAGTGCGCCTGCCCGTGGCTGGGTGAACTACCGCGCCACGCACTCCGCTGACTCGACCATCTCGTTGCAACAGATGATCGACGTGCACCGAGGTGTATACGCGGCCACCGGCTTGCAGCAACTCCGGGACGCCGCGACGATCCATCGACTGCTTGGCTCCGGACGGGCATCCGACGATGCACTGACCTGAGCCGCGGCAGCCGTGCTCGTTTCGCCGCAGCGGTTCAACCTGGTAGCCAAGCACTTCGGCCCCGGCACGGAACAGATTATTGCGTCGGCCCTGAACCTCGGCCTGTACCGGCCGCACTCCCATGAATCGCTCGACGGCGTCGTAGTGACGGGCCATCTCAATCGCGGCGACCCCGTCGACCCCGTCCTCCGCTGCCCACTTCTCGAACACGAAGTCCGGCGCCCGCATGCAGATGCCCGAGTTGACCACCGAACCGCCACCCAGGCAACGCGCCTGCAGCGTCGGCACGACAACGTTGCCACGCGTGGTCCGCATACCGCCTTCCCAGAACCAGCGGGCGAACGTCTCGCCGGCCTCAACGCCCCTGTCGCTTTGACCCATCGCGGCACCGGCCTCGAGGACGACCACGTCGAGGCCCTCGGTCGCCAACCGGTGCGCGAGCACGGTGCCTGCCGGTCCCGAGCCGACCACGCAGACATCACAGTCCAGGGACAGTGCTCGCTCGTAGTCCGAATTTTCTTGGACGCGTGCAGTTTTCGTCGTAGGTGGGCTGCGGGCCGGTGCGGGCCTGCGCGCCACCAGCCTGGTCCGTGCTTCCTTCAATGCGTGCCTGGCTACGCCACCTGCCATTGCGACTACCGGCCCGGAAGCGGGTCGACGATAGTTGGCGAGGACATCCTCGAAAGCGCGCAGGAACCAGCGCACGTCCTCGTCCTCGAGGATCACCGGCGGCAGGAGCTTGATCATGTTGAGGTTGAAACCTGGTATCTGGACCAGGATTCCGCGCCGATGCAGGTCGATGTGCACCGCGGCGGCGAATGCTCCGGCATCGGCCGCGCCCATCAGCGTCTGCTGCACACGGAGCGCGAGATGGTCTGCCGAGGCCTTGAACACCACGCCGATGATCAGGCCCTGGCCGGTGATCCGGTCGATCACGTCGTAGCGGTCGGCGAGGTCCTGCAGACCGGTTCGGAACATGTCCGAAAGGGCGCGGGCACGGTTGGGTGCGTCAACACTGTCCAGGACGTCCAGTGTTGCGAGACCCGCGGCCATCGCGAGGTTGTTCTCGGCGAACGTCGAAATGTAGATCGGTCCGGACTTGAAGGCCTTGAAGACGCGGTCGTAGATGTCCTGGGTCAGAAGCACCGCGCTCACCGGTGCCTGACCACCGGAGAGCGTCTTACTGACCGTGAGCATGCCGGGCTGGACTCCGGCGCCGTGGCAGCCGAACCAGTGACCGAGGCGCCCAAGGCCGGTCTGCACCTCGTCCATCACCAGCACGGTGCCGTACTGCGCGCAAAGCTTCTCCGCCTCACGGAGGTACTCCGCAGTGACGACTTCGCAGGTCATGCCTTGGACGGCTTCGACCACGATCGCGGCCACGTCGCCATAGGCTAGCTCGCGGCGCAGCGTGTCAATATCGTTGCGCGGCAAAGGAGTACAGATCGGCATCAACGGATCTGCGGTGATCTTCATCTCGTCGAAACCGCACAGCGAAATCGCCGCGTATGTGCGCCCGTGAAACGCGCCGTCCAGGTACAGATAACGGCGGCGACCAGTGGCCTGCCGGGTGAAGCGGACGCAGATTTCTGTCGCCTCCGTGCCCGAATTGGCGAACACCACCTTCTCGAAGGGCGGTCCGGCCAGGGCGAGCAGCCGATCGGCCACCAGGCCGCCCAACACCGACGCGTTGGCGACCGACAGGTTGGGTAGGTCCATATCGAGGACGTCGCGCAACGCCTCGCGAACCTTCGGGTGGTTGCGCCCGATGAAGTGGACGCCACCGCCGCTCAGTAAGTCCAGGTATCGGCGGCCGTCCTCGGTCCAGAGATAGGCGCCGCTGCCCCGGGTGAACACCGCATCCATACCCGCAAGCTCGAACATCTGGATCAGCTTGGGATGAACATGGCGCTTGGACAGGTGCGTGCTCGAATGCAGGTGTTGCTCAACGAACTCGTGGAACGTCATGATCGATGGTCCAACGAGTAGCCATACTCCTCGAACACAAATTTCCAGCTCTCGCGGATCAGGTCGGCGAGCTCGTCGTCAATGCTGAGCTTGTTGGTCTGATATCCCCGCAGGCCGTCGAGGTAAGCACCGATCGTGGCGTCGTAGCGATCGCCCTGCGGAATGTCTAGGTGGCGGTACAGGTTGTCGAGAACCTCGCGCGGGCGGGCCACCAGGTCCGGGTAGGCAATTTCGATGAAGTTCTCCGGCGGGATGAGTGAACGGTCCTCGAAGAACTGCTCAAAGAGCCGTTGGCCGACCACCATCACCTGCGTCGCGAGGTTCTCGACGAAGGCTTTCTCGGGCACCTGAAGGAAGTTCTCCCAGTCGGTCTGCTCGCGCATGTGGATCGTGGAAGCCGCGACTGTGAACGGATTACGATGAATGTGAACGAATTTGGCGTCCGGGAAGACGTCGAGCAACATGCGGATGCGGGCCATGTGGGCGCAGCTCTTGATGACCGGGCGCCGTCCCCCGGAATGGAGGCGGATCTTGCCTATGAACCACCGCAACGCGGCCTTCCACTCGTCCCGCTCGGCTTCCCGCGCTTGGAGGAAGTCGAAATAGCGTTCGTAGTGCGGCAATTGGTCGGGCAGCATGAATGCCAAGTACGGCGACAGTCCGGTCAGCTTGGCCAGTGCGATCTCGTCCTCGGCCGCCTCATTCCAGCCCTGGGCGACGTTGTCGTAGCCGCGGGTGTCGGACAGCATCCTGGCGGTGAGCGGCGGGATCGTGCTGCTGGTGAGCATGAACGCGGTGGGGAAAACCACCTGGTAGACAGTGGGATAGGTGTTGTCCGGGTCGCGCCCGAGCAGGTTGTGCAGGTGAGTCGTGCCGCTACGCCAGTGCCCGAGGACGAAGATCGGGGGCGGGTCGACGGGGGTCGAGGCGATGCGCCGGTCGTAGCGGCGGCGCTCGATCGCACCGACGGCGGTGGCGCCGACACTCCAGCCGCTGATCCAGGCAACCCGGTGCAGGTAGCGCGCGCTGACCCGGAATCGCGCGCCGGCCAGGATGCGGAGCCAGCGGGGAATCTCGATCCCGGTGATGAGCTGATCGGTGTTGAAGAGGCGTTCCAATCGCCGGACCCGGGGGCCGTTGCGAAGCCGCGCCGGCTTGCCGCGGCCTCTCAGCGGGCCCGGCGGGTGCGCGCCGGCCTCCGGCAGACCGATCCTGCGCTGCACTTCTGGGTCGGCGAGATAGGCGAGGGTGAACAACCAGCGCAACGCCGAGTACAGCGCGCGTTGCGTGTAGCGGTCGGCACGTTCCCACTTCTGCAGCCTCGCGACACGTTCGTCGAACGGAGCAGCCGAGAACAGTGCTCCACGGTTGGTGATCGCGGTTCCTACCTCGAAGACCACCAGCAGGCCCCGCATCTGGATCCGCTTCGGCAGGGGGAGGCGGGCCAGCAGCGTGTCGACGTAGGTCACCGCACCCGCAGCCTCGCCCCCGACCCCGATCGGCTCACGCGCAGGAAAGAACGCTTCGGCGATCGCAATGACGGCCGCGCATTCCCTCGTGGTCAGCACTTGCAAAGGGCCCCCCTTTTATTGCTGCATGCGGCAACTGTATCGCCGAACTGGCAGGCCCCGATGCTCGAACTCAACGTAGATCTTTTTGCGGGCTGGCGCCGAGGGACTGCTCAACGGGCCCACCGGCTTCTGCCATCGTTCGCCGATAGACGATCGCCAAGGCACCTCGATCCGGCGCGAAGATCACACCGTGGTCGCGCGGTCGTTCTCCGGGCGCTTGAGTCGGCACCAGCCGAAACTCACGCAGCAGCGTGCGCAGCGTTGTGTCCATCGCCATGTTCGCGTATGCCGCGCCAATACAACGTTGAAATCCGCCGCCGTAGGGAATCCAACCGACGGGCTTCTGGCTGGTGCCCACGAATCGGTACGGGTTGAATGATTCCGCGTCAGGGAAGCACTCTTGCGCCGAATGGGCCAGGGGGACATTGATCATTATCGTGGTGCCCTCTGGTATAACCCACTCCCCCAACCGGATTCGCGTCGCGGTGCGCCGCTGCGCAACGTCGGACACGGGCCGGGCGCGCTGCACTTCCCAGATCGTTGCCTGCAGCAATTGTGATTCGCCGGCATCAACTTCAGCGGTCAACCGGGACAGCAGTAGCGGATGTCGGCGCAGGCGCTCCACCGCCCAGGCGAGTGTGGCGGCCGTCGTTTCATACCCGGCAGTCAGCACGCTCAGCAATTCGTCAGCGATGTGTGAATCCGACATCGGCTGCCCGCTGTGGTAGCGAGAGCGCATCAAAATCGCGAGCGCGTCGCCACGCTTTTCGACATCGGGCCCGGCGCGCGCCTCCGCGATGAGCGAGTAGATAACGGCATCGAACTTGCGGCGATTCCGCAGCAGCTGCGCACCAGGGCTCCAGGCGCCGAAGTCCCTCCGAACGATCGGCGGGAGTAGGCCGATGCGGGCCCCGAGCGCTACCGCCGGAGGCAACAGCGCGGACAGCTCATCGACAACGGCGCCCTCGGCGCCGACCACGACGCGCAGCAACCCGCGCAGGGTTATCCGCGTCATCGCGGGCATCGTCTCGAATTCGCGCCCTTCCGGCCAGTTCGACGACTCGCGCAGGAACTCTTCCTGGACGATGTCCCGATACTTTGCAACGTGCACGGAGTGAAATGGCGGTGACAGCAGTCTGCGCCGCTTGAGGTGTTCGTCGCCGGAAAGGTTGAACATCGATCCGGGGCCGAAGATTCTGCCGAGATTGAGCTTCGACCGACACAGCAATTCCCTGCTGGTGCCGAACAGATCCTGAATCTGATCCGGATCGCCAACGACGACCGTCCGCCCGAAACCGGGCAAATCGAGAGTGAACACGTTTCCGTGGCGTCGGCCCAGTGCCGCCACCACCCTGCGCCGGGCAAATAAGAACGCGAGGCCCTGAAGCGCCTTGGGTGCACCTAGCGCCGGAGGGAGGCGTACCGCCTCGGTTGTCGCTGTCGCCATGTTTGCCTACTTCAATAGCGGCTCTCGAGGCAAACATAGCCCCGTTTGCTAATCCAGCGCTGCGGATGTCTCATCGTGATCGAGCATGAGAGCCCTCACTACCCCAGTCAGGAGCCGCTCGACTAGGTCAACTTCTCCAACGTGCGAGCGTCCTGGCTCACCGCAACACCGTGCCGCCGTCGACGTTGATTACTTGACCATTGATCCAGGAGCCCTCTTCCGACAACAGGAAAGCGACCAGAGCCGCGATGTCTGCGGTGGCGCCGACGCGGTTGCCGCGGATGCGCTTGAGGGCGGAGGCCTCTAACTCCGGCCATTGCGGGACGGCGCGGATCGCATCAGTGGCGGTGAAACCGGGCGCGACGGCATTGCAGCGGATTCCCTCCTTGCCCCACCGGGCCGCTACGTGTCTGGTCAGCGCGCCGATCCCGGCCTTGGCGGTGGCGTAGGCGGGCCGGGCGGGTTCACCTTGGAACGCCGCCGCCGACGACATGTTGACGATCGCGCCCCCACCGCGGGAAAGAAGTTGTGGGATAGCGTATTTCATCGCGGCGACGTAGCCGCGCAGGTTAACCGCCATGACGCGATCCCACAAATCGAGATCGATGTCCACGACATCCGAGTCGCCACTGAGAGCCGCCATGTCGGCGCCCACGCAGAACAGCGCGTCGAGGCCACCGTACGTCACAGCGGACATCTCAATGAGGTGGGCGACCGAAGCGGATTCGGCGAGGTCGAACCCAACGGCGGTCGCAGTTCCGCCCGCCGTAACAATCGTTTCGGCGGTCTGCTGCGCGCCCTCGATGAGGATGTCGCCGACCACCACCAGGCAACCTTCCTGGCCAAGCCTGATCGCAGTCGCGGCGCCGATACCGCTCGCACCGCCGGCGATGACAGCGACGTTGCCCGCGAGTCCGCGCATGCCCATGCGTCATCCCTTCGACGGGCGTCTTCTTACCTCGAGGCTTTACCTCTACAGTCCTAAAGGACTTACTCTCTTACCCTAAAGGAGGGTAGCCAAATGAACGCCGTGACATTCGATTTCACCGGCACCCACGTTCTCGTCACTGGTGGGACCAGTGGCATCGGCTATGCCATCGCCTCCGATTTCGCCAGTGCAGGAGCCGATGTCACGATTACCGGTACCCGGGCCGCGGAAACCGACTATCCGGAGACAGACCTCGGTGGCTTGACCTACCGGCAGTGCCAGGCGTCCGACGCCGCAGCGATCGAGGCGCTGGCCGCTTCGATCGGCGAGCTCGACGTGCTGATCAACAATGCGGGCAGGCCGTATGCCAGCGGGAAGGACGAATGGGATCCCGACGGATACGCCGATTCGGTGGCGGTCAACATGTTCGCCCACATGCGGCTCACCATGGCATGTCACGAGAAGCTCAAAGCCAGCAAGGCCGAAGGCGGCAGCAGCGTGGTGAGCATCGCGTCGATGTCGGCGTTCGTATCCGCGGTCGCAGTACCCGCATACAGCTCGTCGAAAGCCGGCCTGGTCGCCTTCACGAAGAACCTGGCCCGCCGCTGGGTCGATGACAAGATTCGCGTCAACGCAGTCGCACCGGGATTGATCGACACCCCGATGACGCATCCCATGCTCAATATTCCGCAACTGCTCGAACCCGAGATGCAACATACGCCGATGGCACGAATGGGGCTTGCCGACGAGGTATCCCCTGCCGTGCTGTTCTTGAGCAGCGCCGCCGCCTCCTACATCACTGGAACCACCCTTGCCGTCGACGGCGGATACCTGACGGTCTAAGAGGCTCCTTGGGCATCACTGACTGCCGTCAACCGCTTAGGCACGTCCCTTGCTCAGGTGGGTCGCCCTACCTCCGCTAATGCGTCGTGAAACTGGACTGATCACAGTAATATTCAAACAGCATCCGTTCCGCGATTAATTACTCGGTCGTCGGCTTGTTATTGATTGCAGTCAGTCGCAGACGCTACTCTAGCCCGAATGGACCGTGTCCACCTCGTAAGCTCCTCCGAGCGCTGGCGACTCGCGGACACTATTCGACGAGGAATGATATGACGGTCGACGCAGCCTCACCCAGTGTTTTCGACGCCGACCTGCCGACGCTCACTTATGAGCTCACGGATACGCCGTTCGAGGTGTCTGCCCGACTCCGGGACGCTCAGCAGCAGTCGCCGGTAGTGATGGGACCCGTTGGGCCCGAGGTGCTCTCGTACGAGTTCGCGCGGGGCATCCTGCGCGACACACGATTCGTGATCCCGCCGGGCATCCATCTGACCGCGCAGGGTGTCATGTCAGGTCCGCTTTGGGACAAGGTGGTGTCGAGCATGATGTGCAAGGAGGGCGCCGAGCACCATCGGCTGCGCGGTTTGGTGTCGCGGGCGTTTACTCCGCGCGCGACCATCCGTCTGCACGACACGATCGACACTGTGATCAACAACCTGTTCGACCGGGTGGCCGACGCCGGCCGATGCGACATAGTCGCCGACATATCGCGGTCCTACCCGATCCCAATCATCTGTGCATTGCTCGGTGCGCCTCAGGCAGATTGGGCGAACTTCGCGGAGTGGGCCGAAGACATCTTCAAGCTCGCAAACTTCGAGTGCAATCTCATCGAGGAAGCCGACGCCGTGATGAAGGCATGGGCCCAACTCGACGATTACGTCGACGCCATGATCACCGAACGACGCAACAACCTGACCGATGATCTGCTCTCTGAGCTTATCCGCGCCGAAGACGACGGAGACCGTCTCAACGCCGACGAGCTGCGGATGACCGTGGCCAGCCTGCTGATGGCGGGAACGGATACCACCCGAAATCAGCTGTCCGCCTCGGTACAAGTGTTGTGTGATCATCCCGAGCAGTGGGCGATGTTGATCGAGCAGCCAGAGCTGGCGATGCGCGCGGTCGAGGAGAGCATGCGGCATTCGCCTGCGGTGTGCAGCACAGTTCGTACCGTGTCCGAAGATGCGACATACGGTGGCTACACGTTTCCCGCCGGTACGTTCATTATCCTGAATACCTTTGCAGCCAATCGTGATCCAGCGGTGTATGACGTTCCGGACAGCTTCGACATCACCCGAGCGGCGCCACCGGCGATATTGACCTTCGGCGGAGGTGTCCACTACTGCCTGGGCGCGAACCTGGCCAGGATGGAGCTCGCTGGGGCACTCAAGGTTCTTGCTCACCGGATGCCCAATCCTCGACGCATCGGTCCGACGCCGTGGAAGCCCATGCTCGGACTCAGTGGACCGGTTGAATTGTTCGTCGAGTTCGACAGCACGGCCGCTGCCGGCGAACGACGCTGACCGAAACAGCCTGCATCACAATGCAGAAGGAGAATCAATGAGCGAGATGAGTTTCGATGGCAGAGTTGCCATCGTAACGGGCGCAGGCGGCCAGCAGCCTAGCCTGGGTCGGTCGCACGCTAAGTTCTTCGCCGAGCGCGGCGCCAAAGTCGTGGTCAACGATCTCGGTGTCGGCCCGGACGGACGTGGCATCCTGCGGTCGAATGCCGAACAAGTAGTCGGCGAAATTCGGGCCGCAGGCGGCGAGGCGGTGGCCGACCAGCACAGCGTCGCAGACGAAGGCGGCGCGCGCGACGTCGTGCAGACTGCGCTCGACACCTGGGGTCGCCTCGACATCCTGGTCAACAATGCCGGCATCGCGCTCATCGCCCATTTCGACGAGATATCGAGCGCCGACATTCGCAAAGTCATCGACGTGCACCTGATGGGCACATTGTGGATGTGCCGCGCGGCATGGCCTTTCATGCGTGATACCGGTTATGGCCGGATCGTGAACACCACGTCAGGCGGGATGTTCGGGCAAGAAAGCCTGTCCATTTACGGCACCGCCAAAGCCGGAATATTCGGATTGACGCGGGGGCTTGCGAT